>NZ_LZEJ01000001.1:0-248334 GCF_001704375.1 Alishewanella sp. HH-ZS
AATTTGTGGGGATCCCTCAGTCATGAACCTAGATTTTTCTATTCGTTCTTCAATGCTCATAAGA
The DNA here is from genome assembly GCF_001704375.1 of Alishewanella sp. HH-ZS. Lineage (NCBI taxonomy): Bacteria > Pseudomonadati > Pseudomonadota > Gammaproteobacteria > Alteromonadales > Alteromonadaceae > Alishewanella > Alishewanella sp. HH-ZS. The sequence continues at coordinate 65 of NZ_LZEJ01000001.1, forward strand.
GATGCTTAACGCCCAAATTTAGCGCGACGACCGCGCACGCGGTTGGCGTCGCAGCCAGCGCTTTTTGCTGGCGATAAAATTTGTTTGTTATATGCCATTTTCTCAATCAATTTTACGGTACTCAGTTGTATCCATTTTATTCATTTGCAAGATCCCTAAAAGTAATAATATCGGGCAAATGGTAAGTATTATAACCGTGGAAAGTAGGCTCATTGAATCGCCTGGAGTAATGTATTCAACCCCCAGCAAAACTATCAAAAGAGTTAAAGCTCCATAAATAAAAAAGTCCATTTTTCTCTGGATTTCTAGCAGCGGAGAATTACTGAGCCTTTGCCCGCATTTCGGACAATTAAAAAAGGTTTCCTTTTTTACTTTTTCCAAGTTATCCAGTCGTAAGTAACCGAATTCTTCTGAACATACCGGGCATTTCATCGAGCCCTCCTAAATGGCATATAACAACTTATTAGTTTAGAACGCACCTGCTTTTACGCAGTGTAAACGCCCTTCTATCTCCATTTTTGACACTACGCTAACGAATAAACAGCATTAAATCAATTATTTTGATTTCGGGTAAATTTAGCGCTGTAGATAGCGGGTTATAACCTTGCTATTAGCATATTTACAAATTAATTACGCTACCAGGTCGTTTGGACAGTGTTGTAACCCTTAGGGATAGCCAGGTGCTTATCGCTAACTTTCAGTTATTTCTCGCGTTTGTGTACTTCTTACTATCGCAGATTCGACTCCGGTACGCTCGCATACCGGAGTCGGGGTGCGGTTTAGCGTTGGGATTGGAGTACTTTTTGGTATCGCAGGATCGACTCCGGTACGCTCGCATACCGGAGTCGGGGTGCGGTTTGGTGTCTGGGATTGGGGTGTTTTTTGATATCGCAGGATCGACTCCGGTACGGCTGGCGTACCGGAGTCGGGGTGCGGTTTAATGTCTGGGATTGGAGTAGTTTTTGGTATCGCAGGATCGACTCCGGTACGCAGGCATACCGGAGTCGGGGTGCGGTTTAATGTCTGGGATTGGGGTGCTTTTTGGTATCGCAGGATCGACTCCGGTACGGCTGGCGTAATGGAGTCGGGTGTGGTTTAGCGTTGGAATTGGTGGGCGTTAGCCGTTGTAGATGGTGCCGCCGTGGTTTAGGTAGTCTTTTAGTACCTGGGCGGCGGCGCTGCGTTGTACCTGGCGCACGACTTCGACGCCGGCGTCGCGCAGATATTGGTAGCTGGGTTCAAATACCGGGCCTTCGTCAAAGCCAATAGCGCGGGCATCTTCGGCGGTGGCGGCGCAAACTAACCGTTTTACGCCGCTCCACAGGGTGCCGCCTAAGCACATGGCGCAAGGTTCACAGGAGGTAAATAGCTCGCGTTTAACGCCGTCGGCATTCAGGCTAAAGCTTTGCAGCGCCTGCTCGGCCAGCATAATGGCTACCATCTCGCCATGGGCGCTGGAGTTATGCAGCGGCATTACCCGGTTTACACCAACACTTAACAGCTTGCCGCTGTCGCAGTCAAAAATGGCGCTACCAAAGGGGCCGCCGGTACCACGCAGTACGTTTTGCCGTGACAACTCAATGGCTAACGCCATTTTTTCATCATCGTGCTGATAGCGGCGCTGCCAGTCGACCACGTCGTTAATCCAGTCGGGCAGCGTTAGCGTTACGCTTTGTCGGCTCATACTTCCTCTGCCAGCGGCTTGCTGTAGGCCAGTTCCATATCCCATGGCAGCTGGATCCAGGTATCCTGCTCGATATCGGTAACATAGTTATCCACCAGCGGCTTACCCTGCGGCTTGGCATACACGGTAACAAAACGGGCTTTAGGAAAACGCTCGCGCAGCGCTTTGGCTGTTTCACCGGTATCGACCAGATCATCGACGATCAGCAGCTGCTCAGAGTCGGCCAAGGAAGCATCTTTTAGCACGCTCAGGCTACCCTGCTTGTCGTGCTGGTAGCTCGCCACACAGATGCTGTCCAGCACCCGGATATTCAGCTCGCGGGCGATAATCGCCGCCGGTACCAGACCACCGCGGCTTACTGCCACTATAGCGGTAAAGTTCTGGCCCAGTAACTGGCGTGCCAGCTCCTTAGTGGCACGGTGAAAGGCTTCCCACGACACATAAAACATTTTATTGGTAGTCAGTGACATAACGCGTATTCCCAGTAAATTACAAACAGCCCAGTGCCACTTCAACCATCTCGTTAAAGCTGGTTTGGCGCAGCTCGGCGCTTAACGCTTCGCCGGTGCGGATATGGTCGCTTACCGTGAAAATCGCCAACGCATTAATGCCATATTCGGCGGCGACGCCATAAAGACCGGCGGCTTCCATTTCTACCGCCAGTACGCCGTATTTCTCCAGCGTATCAAACAGAGTTTCACTTGGGTTGTAGAACAGATCAGAGGTAAACACATTACCCACTTTCACATTGATATCTTTAGCGCGGGCGGCGGCAACGGCTTTTTCCAGCAGGCTAAAGCTGGCGATGGCAGCAAAGTCCAGGCCGCCGAGGCGGTTGCGGTTAACCATCGAATCAGTGCTGGCACCCATACCGATAACGACATCCCGCACTTTAACATCCAGCGGCAAAGCGCCACAGGAGCCGATGCGGATAATGTTTTTTACACCATAGAACTTCACTAACTCTGTGGCATAAATCGACATTGACGGCACGCCCATACCAGAGCCCAGCACGCTGACTTTTTTGCCCTTGTAGGTGCCGGTGTAACCGAACATATTGCGTACAGTATTAACGCATACCGCATCCTCTAAAAAAGTATCGGCAATATGCTTGGCACGCAGCGGGTCGCCTGGCATTAACACGGTTTCAGCGAAGGCGCCTTCCGGCGCATTAATATGTGGAGTAGCCATAAGTTCTCTTACTGTAATTTTGCTAAAAAGGAATCGCCGTATGCCAGTGCATCCAGCCCAAAAAAGTCGGCCAGGGTCTGGCCCATATCGGCAAAGCTTTGCCGCTCGCCTAAATCCACCTCGCCAATGCCCTTACGGAACAGCAGCACCGGAACATACTCACGGGTATGTTCCGTGCCCGGCCAGGTTGGATCACAACCATGATCGGCAGTCAGTAATACCAGGGTGTCGTCGTCACAGGCCTGCAAAATTTCCGGCAGGCGGCTGTCGAAATACTCTAAGGCTTCGCCATAACCCAGAGGATCGCGGCGATGGCCAAAGTTTTGATCAAAATCAACCAGGTTGGTAAAAATAATACTCTGCGCACTTTGCGTTGCCATCTGGGCTAAGGTGGTATCCACTAAGGCTGGCAGGCCGGTGGCTTTCAGGCTTTTACTAATGCCCTGATGCGCGTAAATATCGGCAATTTTGCCAATGCTGATTACCTGGCCGCCGGCAGCAACCAGTTTATCCAGAACCGTCGGGGCCGGAGGTAATACCGAGTAGTCACGGCGATTACCGGTGCGGGCATAGGTTTGGGCGCTGTCACCGGTAAAGGGGCGGGCAATCACCCGGCCGATGTTGTAAGGGTCCAGCAGCTCACGCGCGACCTGGCAAAACTCCAGCAGGCGGGTTAAACCAAAATGCTCTTCATGGGCGGCAACCTGAAACACACTGTCAGCTGAGGTGTAGCAGATCGGCATGCCGGTTTTAATATGCTCATCACCGAGTTTGACCAGAATATCGGTCCCCGACGCATGGCAGTTACCCAGAATACCGCTAACGCCGGTACGGCGGCATAACTCCTCGATAAGCTGCGGCGGGAAACTGTTGGTCTTCTCGGTAAAATAGCCCCAGTCGAATAACACCGGTACCCCGGCAATTTCCCAGTGGCCGCTTGGGGTATCTTTACCACTACTCAGTTCCCGGGCATAACCAAAGGCGCCGTTAATGCTGCTGGCTGGCGGTACCGCTAACGATAAACCGGGTGTCGCGCTGGTAGCGGCCTTTGCCAGCCCCAATGCCGTCAGGTTAGGAATAGCCAACGGGCGCTGTTTTTTTTCTGCAAACACCCGGGCAATACTGGCAAAGGTATTGGCGCCGCTATCGCCAAACTTATCCGCATCCGGCGCGCTGCCAATGCCGAAACTGTCGAGCACTAAAATCACTGCTTTTGCCATCTGGATACTCCCAAACCTGCTAGATTAAACATAGAGGTGGTGGCGAAACCATAAATTAAAAAGGGCACGCAGCTTACTCTGTCTGATTTTTTTTGGCAATCATTTCAGCTAAAACAAAGGGCGCCCGCAGGCGCCCTTGTACTTTTACTGCCACTTATTGCGGCAGGCTGCTGTAACCCATATTAAACAGGGTAAAGCTGTAAATATCGGCGGCCTGATCAATCACCATCGATACCGGCATACCGGCACCGTGACCGGCTTTGACATCAATCCGGATCAACTGCGGCGTCGCTTTGCTGGCTTTGTCCTGCAGCTCGGCAGCAAACTTAAAGGAGTGCGCCGGCACTACGCGGTCATCGTGATCCGCCGTCGTGATCATCGTAGCCGGATAGGTAACCCCGGCTTTCACGTTATGCACCGGTGAATAACCCAGTAAGTATTTGAACATGTCCTCAGATTGCTCAGCGGTACCGTAGTCGTATGCCCAACCGGCGCCGGCAGTAAAGGTATGGTAACGCAGCATATCCAGTACACCAACTTGCGGAATGGCGACGCCAAACAGCTCTGGCCGCTGTGTCATGACCGCACCTACCAGTAGGCCGCCATTCGAGCCACCACGTACCGCGGTTTTAGCCGGTGAGGTGTATTTTTCGGTCTGCAGGTACTCGGCTGCAGCAATAAAGTCGTCAAATACATTTTGCTTTTGCAGCTGGGTACCGGCACGGTGCCATTCTTTACCGTACTCGCCACCACCTCGGATATTGGCCACGGCATAAATACCGCCCAGCTCCATCCACACGGCATTTGCCACGCTGAATGACGGTGTTAAGCTGATATTAAAGCCACCATAACCGTACAGAATGGTTGGGTTGCTGCCATCGCGTTTTAAATCTTTGCGATAGCTGATAATCATCGGTACCTTGGTGCCGTCTTTCGAGGTGTAGAACACCTGCTCAGACACATAACGGCTGGGGTCGAAGTTCACTTTCGGCTGGTTATACAGGCTGGATGCGCCGGCCTTTGGCTCAAAGGCGTAAATAGAGCCCGGTGTAATATAGTTGGCAAAGCTAAAATACAGCGTATCGGCGTCTTTTTTACCGCCAAAGCCGCCGACACTACCGACACCTGGCAGCGCAATATCACGTACCAGCTTACCGTCGTAGTCATACTGTTTTACCTTAGCAATGGCATCAACAATATAGTTGGCAAACAGGAAGCCAGCACCGCTGCTGATACGCAGTACATGTTCGGTTTCCGGGATCAGATCCTGCCAGTTTTCTGGCTGTGGTGCCTTAGCCGATACCTTTACCACCTTACGGTTAGGGGCATTGCGGTTGGTCACCAGGATCAGCGTATCGCCAACATTGTCTACCAGATCGGTATCTGAGCTGGTATCGTCTAAAATGGTAACAAAGCCACTATCCGGCTGAGTTAAATCTTTGATAAACAGCTTATTGCCAGAGGTTGATACCGCCGCTGACACTAACAAATAGCGGTCATCCTCAGTCACACTGGCGCCAACATAACGGTGCTTCTGCTCGTCAGTGGCACCAAAAATTACTTTATCTGCGCTCTGTGGTGTGCCCAGCTTATGGTAGTACAGCTTATGCTGATCGGTCATGGCTGACAGCTCGCTACCATCCGGTTTGTCATAGCTGGAGTAGAAGAAGCCGTCGTTACCGACCCAGGCAATACCGGAGAATTTAATATCGGTCAGGGTATCGCCAATTTGCTGCTTGGTTTCGGTGTCGATTACTATAACTTTACGCCAGTCGCTACCGCCTTCTGAAATAGCGTAAGCCGCTAGTTTGCCATCACGCGAGAAGCGGATATCGGCCAGCGACGTTGTGCCATCGGCGCTAAAGGTGTTCGGATCCAGGAATACCTCTACCTCACCACCGTCTTTCTGGCGGTACAGTACAAATTGGTTCTGCAGGCCGTCGTTTTTATAGAAGTAGGTGTAATCGCCCTCTTTAAACGGCGCCCCTACCCGCTCATAGTTCCAGGCTTGTTGCAGTTTATCGCGGATTTGGTCACGAAACGGGATCTGCTTTAAATAGTCGAAGGTAGTCTGGTTTTGCGCCTTCACCCAGGCTTCGGTTTCGCTGCTGCGATCATCTTCCAGCCAGCGGTATGGATCAGCCACCTGAGTACCAAAATAGGTGTCAACCACATCGCCTTTGGCGGTAACAGGGTAATTCAGCTGTTGTTGCTGTTGGGTAACAGTCACGGTTTGCTCCGGTTTCACTTCTTGCTTCGGGCCGCCGCAAGCGGTCAGCACCGCAGCAGCCAGCAGGGTAACGGCATATTTCATTTAGGTGGACTCCGATATTCTTGTGATTATTGGCAAAACGCACTGAGCTTAACAAAGAAGTAACCTGTTGCCTATTTCACTGAACGGGAATTTTTGCATTCTTATCTCTATTGGCTAACGTGGATGGGTTGCAGAGCGGTTTGGCGTTTTGGTGCGGTGTCTTTTTTTCGGATATCGCAGGTGGCGTCTCCGGTACGCAAGCATACCGGAGACGGGAAGCAGAACCGGTTAGCGCTATAGTGTGGTGGCTTTTTGGTATCGCAGATCGCGTCTCTGGTACGCAAGCATACCGGAGACGGGAAGCAGAACCGGTTGGCGGTTTGGTGTGGTGGCTTTTTTGGTATCGCAGATGGCGTCTCAGGTACGCAAGCATACCGGAGACGGGAAGCATATCCGAGCGCATCGGAGACGGGAGGCAGAACCGGTTGGCGTCTTAGTGTGGTGGCTTTTTTGGTATCGCAGATGGCGTCTTTGGTACGCGAGCATACCGGAGACGGGAAGCTGAACCGGTTGGCGCTATAGTGTGGTGACTTTTTTGGTATCGCAGATCGCGTCTCCGGTACGCAAGCATACCGGAGACGATAGCCAATACCAGCGTTGAGCTGGTATTGGCCATAAAACGCAAAAAGCCAGCTCTTAGCTGGCTTTTTGCGTTTTATGGTGCCCAGAGGCGGAATCGAACCACCGACACGCGGATTTTCAATCCGCTGCTCTACCGACTGAGCTATCTGGGCAAAACTGGTTGGTGCCGCTTATCCGAGTCGAACGGATGACCTACTGATTACAAGTCAGTTGCTCTACCAACTGAGCTAAAGCGGCTGCGACACGCTTTGGGATATCGTTAGCACCATATCCTAAAATTATGGTGCCCAGAGGCGGAATCGAACCACCGACACGCGGATTTTCAATCCGCTGCTCTACCGACTGAGCTATCTGGGCAATGCCGCGTATTAAACGGATTTTGCGATCTCAAGTCAACAGATATTTTAGAAATGGCTACCGACAGCTTATTAGTTAGCCAAAGCGCTGACATAGCCTTAAAATTTGTACTGCTTTTGGACTAGAAAACTTGTTAAGATAGCGTGATTAAAACCTGAGCTATGTGCTTGGCTGACAACAGATTACGGAATAGGAATGAGCAATAAAACGGTAATTAAACCTGTTTTCTGGCGCTTAGCCGCAGTAGTGAGCCTGTGTTTGGTGATCCAGGTACTTGTGCTGTATTGGATCCAAGCACCCGCGGCACAACGGCATGATGAAGAGTTGCAGCGCCTGGCCGCCGAAACACAAATCCTGAGTCAGGCAGTGCAACAGGCCCTGCAGCAGGATAATAACGCTGCAGCACAGCAACTATTGCAACAAGCCCGAAATAATGACCGCAATCGGGCTATTTACCTGTACCGTTTGCAGGGTTCTCAGGTGGAGCTCTTACAGCATACCGATAATTTGCCGAATTTTGTGCCTAATCCGCAATTATCGCACCAGAGCAGTCAGCAACAGCAATTACTGCTGGTTAACCGGCTGTTGCCCGAGTTACCCGGCTATGTGATGGTATATGTCCGGCAGTTACCCGAAAACAATGTACTGCCACTGTTATTCGCTTTTGCTTTAAGTGTGCTAATCGCCTTGCTATTTGTTGCGGCGCTGAGCTATCAGATCAGTCAAAAATTCCGCCTGCGCCTGCAGCCATTAGTTAGTGGCTGTCGCGATATGCTGGAACGTCAGCAATACAGTGGCACTCTGGATACTCAGCAACAAGACGATATCGGTGAGTTGGCACAATATCTGAATACGCTGTTCCGGCGACTCGGTCAAAGCCAACAAGCCCTGCAACAGTCAGAGCAGGATATTGAGCAGTTAAAACAAGAAGTTGAACAACGTATTAAAGAGCGCACCGACGCGCTGGAAACCGCCAAACTGGCGGCAGAAAAAGCTAACGACGCCAAGTCGACCTTCCTGGCGACCATGAGCCATGAAATCCGCACCCCGATGAATGGCATTATCGGTACTGTCGATTTACTGCGTAAAACCGAGCTGTCCACCTCACAGTTCCGTATGACAGACACTGTTCGCGAGTCGTCTTTTTCACTACTGCGGATCCTTGATGATATTCTCGACTTCTCGAAAATCGAAGCCGGCAAGCTGGAGCTGGAAAAATTACCGGTGTCGCTGGCCGATATTATTGAAGCAGTTGGCCGGATCCTGGTGTCAGTCGCCTACCAGCGGCAGATTGATTTAAAACTGTATATCGATCCGCGGATCCCTGACGGCTTGCTTGGTGATCCGGTTCGACTGCGGCAAATTTTGTACAACCTGGCCGGTAACGCCATTAAATTTACCGAAACCACACCGGAGAAAACCGGTGTGGTGGTAATTAGTGCGGAATTGCTGGAACAAAATCTGGAGTTCACTCAGGTCAGACTGAAAGTTGCTGATAATGGCCGCGGCATGACCCAGCGCCAAATCAACTATGTTTTCCACCCATTTAATCAGGCTGAGGGTTCAGTCACCCGTAAGTTTGGTGGTACAGGTCTCGGACTCTCGATCTGTCAGCGCTTGACCGCGCTGATGTATGGTGAAATCCAGGTAGAAAGCGAACCTGGTAAGGGTACCGAGTTTAGTGTCAGGCTGCCAATGCGCCGCTCAGACGAGACCAGTTATTTATCAAAAGACAGTCTCAGCGATCTGGTGATCTGCTTATTTACGCAAGACAGTGATAATCAGCAACATTTATCCGACTATTTATTGTATAGCGGCGCAGAGCTACAGATCGCCAATAGTGTCGATGCTCTGCTGCAGCGGGCTGAGCAATTTAAACCCTTACCAGCGAAACAACAGGCAGTTTGGTTGCTGGACGCGACCTATGAACAGATTTCGATGCGGGAGCTAAGTACGATCATCACGCATCCGATGCTACAAAGTGTAAAATTTGTGGTCATTACCAATCAGTTGGAGCTATCCGACACCACCTTCGACAATGTGTTTTATGTGCATAGCGCCCCGCTTTGCCGCAGTCAGTTACTGGACGGCATTCTGATTATTACTGGTCGCAAAGCCCGTCAACTGCAGCCGCAGCATAAGCAACCACTGCATCAGGGGCCTGTTCCTGATATCGAACAAGCCCGCCAAGCCGGTAAGCTGGTGTTGTTAGCTGAAGATAATCTGATGAATCAACGGGTGATTGTTGAGCAGTTGAATGCGTTGGGTTATGCCGTAGAGGTCGCTGATGACGGCGCCATCGCCCTGGAGAAATGGCGCCGCTATCATTACCCGCTGCTATTAACCGATCTGCATATGCCGAATATGAGCGGTTATGATCTGGTCAAGGCGATCCGAAAAGAAGGCTTACAACGGCCTGATGATGTTGATTTTACCCGTATTATTGCGCTCACTGCTAATGCGCTGAAAGGTGAAGAACAAAAATGTCTGAGCATCGGTATGGACGCCTATATCACCAAGCCACTTGAGCTGCAGACCTTACAGACAGTGATGCAGCGCTGGTTACCGCTGGATCAGGCGCCAGCACCATCAGAGCGCAGCAAGAAGAAGCCGGATACCGAACAAAGCAGCCCGGTATCGTTCTCCACACTAAGCAGTTTCCTGGGTGATGCCCCGCTTAAACATCAGGAGTATCTGCAATACTTCACACAGCAAGCCAGCCCAATGTTGCAGCAGGCAACAACAGAGTTGAGTAATAGTAACCGTAGTGAACTGCGCAGTCTGGCACATCAACTCAAAGCGATGGCGAAAAGTATCGGCGCCAATGCCCTGGCAGAACAATGTTTACAACTGGAAAAGGCCGCTGAAGTTTCAGATTGGACCGCATTACGGGAAATACTCGGCACTGTGCAACAGGAATATCGCAAAGTGGTGGCTTTTATTGAGCAACGTTATGGACCAGCCACCTGATGGTGGCGGTCCAATCAGCTAAAATAGCGCTGCTCTAGCGTGCCGAGGTATCTAAGGCAGGAAAAGCTTTGATTAACTGGTCCAGTGCCTGCATCTGTTGCAGGTAGGGCTCCAGCTTAGCCAACGGCAAGGCACAGGGGCCATCACATTTTGCCTGATTTGGATCCGGATGCGCTTCAATAAAGAGTCCGGCCAGGCCTAATGCCATACCCGAGCGCGCCAGCTGTGCCGCCTGCGCCCGCCGGCCATCAGCCGAATCCTCACGACCACCCGGCTTTTGCAAGGCATGGGTGGCATCAAAGATCACCGGTGCGTACTGCTTCATCTCGTCCATACCCAGCATATCGACCACCAGGTTGTTATAACCAAAGCAAGAGCCACGCTCACACAGAATGACCTGCTCATTACCGGCTTCCTGAAATTTTTTCAGAATATGCCGCATTTCATGCGGTGCCAGAAATTGTGGCTTTTTAACGTTAATCACGGCACCGGTTTTTGCCATCGCGACCACTAAGTCGGTCTGCCGCGCCAGAAAAGCCGGTAGCTGGATCACATCAACGACCTCGGCCACCGGCGCCGCCTGATAAGGCTCATGCACATCGGTAATCAAAGGTACCTTGAAGGTGTGCTTAATTTCTTCGAAAATCCGCAGCCCTTCTTCCAAACCCGGACCACGATAAGAGTGCACCGACGAGCGGTTTGCCTTATCAAAGGAGGCTTTAAACACATAGGGGATCTGTAATTTCTCGCACACCCGCACATAATGCTCGGCAATGGTCAGTGCCAAGTCACGGGATTCCAGCACATTCATACCGCCAAACAATACAAAGGGCTTATCGTTGGCGACATCAATGCCGGCAACCTGGACCACCTTATTCAACATAATTCAACCTGTTCACTATTAACATTAAAGAGGTAAAAACAACGGTGTTTTACTCAGCGCAACCCGCACCATCAGCCCCAACCAACCTAAAGCACCTAAGAACGACAACCAGCGGATTGCCGCAGTACGGCCTTTTAACGCCGAGTAGCCCAGCGCGATATAGGCAAGCAGCGCCAGTACTTTTTCTGTCAGCCAGGCATCAACAAAGGGGTACTGCTGAATGGTAAACATTAGCGCGACGGCTGATAATAATAAAAAGGTATCCACCACATGCGGGGCAATTTTCAGGAATTTCTGCTGTAACAAACCAGACTCTCTGACGCGCAGCGCAAAGCGCAGACAAAGCAAGGCTACGCTAAGCGCAACCAGTAACAGATGCAGGTGTTTAAACGCCATATACATAACAACTATCCTAAATGCGGCGTGTCAGCCGGGCTTGTGATAGCGGCACCGGCTGCACGTGTTTCGGTTAACTCGCTGCGGATTATACCCCGTCCGCGTCATGCGCATCCGGGTATTTTTGTAATATTGCTTCCAGCTTGGGTACGATCACTTTGAATGTTTCAACCAACTTGGGGTCAAATTGTTTACCAGCCTGCTGTTCTATTTCGGCCAGTACCTGCTCTAAAGTCCAGGCATTTTTATAACAGCGGCGGTGGCGCAGCGCATCGTAAACATCAGCCAGGGCGGCGATCCGGGCATAGATATGAATATCTTCACCTTTTTTACCATCCGGATAACCACTTCCATCCCATTTCTCGTGGTGATCCCGGGCAATGATAGCGCCGGCCTGTACGATAGAGCGCTTGGAGCCTTTCAGAATGTTGTAACCGATACTGGCATGGGTTTGCATTACCTGCCATTCCTGGTCTGTCAGATGCGCTGGCTTATTTAAAATATTATCCGGGATGCCAACTTTACCGACATCATGCAACGGCGCAGCAAACATCAGTTTTTCGGCATCCAAATCCGACAAACCATAGGCTTTCGCCAGTTCATAGCAAATAAAGGCAATACGCCGTACATGGTTGCCAGTTTCGACCGAACGCACTTCTACCGCTTCACTTAAGCGATAGACGATTTCGCGCTGGGTATCTTCCACCTCATGTTGCAGCTGCACATTTTCATATGCCACCTGGACATTCTGCGCAAACAGTTCAATCAGCTTTTTCTGGGTTTCATTAACCGGGCCGGGCAAGCCTGAGACATAAAGCAGTGAGCCCTGGGTGAATTTACTGCAGCAATAGGCCACCAGATAGTTATCGCGATAAACAATATCCTTGGTGGTTAACGCCGCCTCAAAGGCTTCCAGTAAGCTTGGGTCCAGCACATCCTTAATGGGCTTTCCTTCTTTACTTTCAAACTCGCCCTGACCGGCAAACACCACCAGATCGTGCGGGTCGGTAGTTTGAATATTGCCGGCGACCAGAGACGAGCTAACGATAAGGGCATCTTCATCACAACCGAGCACTGAGGTGAGCTGTTGTAGCACACCGTCAATAAACTGCTCCATTGAGTGCGATGAGAACAGGTCGACCGAGGCTTTAATAATTTTCTCCAGCCCCTGCCGGCTTTGCTCCAGTGAAATAATATCGCGGTAGGACCTTAAGCTCGACATCATCACGGTAAACAGCTTTTGTGCGGTCAGCTCGGTTTTGGATTTATAATCATTAATATCGTAATTAACAATCACCTGCCGTTCCGGTGCCTGACCAGGTTGGCCGGTACGCAGAATAATGCGCACAAAATGGTTATGCAGGGTTTCGCGGATATAGCTGGCGACCAGTAAACCGGCATCGTCGGTTTCCATCACCACATCCAGCAGCACCACCGCGATATCGGGCTGAGCTGCCAAGACTTTTTTGGCTTCGGCACCGGAGTAGGCGCTGATAAATTCCAGCTTTTTGTGCTGAAAACTAAAGTCATTTAACGCCAACCGGGTGACGGCATGAACCTCAGGTTCATCGTCAACAATCAGGACTTTCCAGCAACCATTACTGACCTGATGCGGCTCTTCAGGCTCAGCAGCAAACAAAAATTCATCGGACATGACACACTCCCGGCAACCTTATCTTACTGTTATAAGCCGGATTTTTTGTCAGGTCAAAATATTTAACATTTTTATTCAGTTATCGCGAGGCTGGTACTGACCACCACTGATGCGCCAGTTACCGCCATAATCGCGAACTGAACTGACCTGACTGAATCCGCCAACGCTGAGTAACTGCTGTACCTGCTCTGCCTGGTTATAACCGTGCTCCAGCCAGAGCCAGCCACCGGGCTGTAAATGTGCCGGTGCGCTGGCAATAATCTGTGCCAGATCCGCCAGGCCCTGCTCTGCCGCCACCAAGGCTGACAGCGGTTCAAAGCTCAGTGCCGCCAGATGCGGATCGGCTGCTTCTATGTACGGTGGATTACTGACGATAAGATCATAGCGCTGGCCGCTAAGGGCGCTAAACCAGCTGCTTTGCAAAAAACGACTATTACGGCTTTGCAGCGCCGCGGCATTACGCTGTGCCAGCGCAACGGCATCCGGATTAAGATCAACGCCGGTTAGCTGCCACTGTGGCCGGTTGACGGCCAGTGCCAAAGCGATAGCGCCGGTACCGGTACCCAGATCTAACACCTGCGCCTGAGCCGGTAAGTCCAGAGCCAGCGCCTGATCAACCAATATTTCGGTATCCGGCCGCGGGATCAAGGTACAGGGTGCCACAGCCAGCTCCAGGCCATAGAAAGGCCAATGCCCAAAGATATAGGCCAGCGGCTCTCCCTGCAGCCGCCGCTGTATCAACGGTTGCAGCTGTTGCAGCTCAGTGGCAGTGATTTCCCGCTCCGGGTAGGTATACAGATAGCCGGGCTTGCAGCCCAGCAGATGGCACAGCAATAAACGTGCTTCCTGTGCCGGATTATCGCTCAGACTCCCGAGTTGCTGACTCAGTAGCTGCACGCATTGCTGCAAGGTCATCAGCGGTTTTCATCAGCCAGCATCGCCAGTAGATCAGCCTGATGCTCGTGTTTCAGCGGTTCAATCACCTGCTCTAACTCCCCTTCCATCACTTCATTTAAACGGTAGATGGTCAGGTTGATCCGGTGATCGGTCAAACGGCCTTGCGGGAAGTTATAGGTGCGGATCCGCTCTGAACGGTCGCCACTGCCCACTAATGAGCGGCGGGTGCTTTGCTCTTCCAGCCGACGCTTTTCATCTTCTGCCGCCTGTAAGCGCGACGCCAGCACACTCATCGCACGGGCACGGTTTTTATGCTGTGAGCGCTCATCCTGACATTCAACGACGATGCCAGACGGTAAGTGGGTAATGCGGATAGCAGAGTCGGTACGGTTTACGTGCTGACCACCGGCGCCAGAGGCACGGTAGGTATCAATTTTCAGATCGGCCGGATTGATCTCAATGGCTTCGCTTTCCGGGATTTCCGGCATAATGGCCACAGTACAGGCCGAGGTATGTACCCGGCCCTGCGATTCAGTGGCGGGTACCCGTTGCACCCGGTGACCACCGGATTCAAATTTCAGGGTGCCGAAAACGCCCTCGCCCTGCACACTGGCGATCACCTCTTTAAAGCCACCGTGCTCGCCTTCATTGGCACTGACAATTTCCACCCGCCAGCGTTGCCGCTCGGCAAAACGGCTATACATGCGGAACAGATCGCCGGCAAAAATCGCCGCCTCGTCACCACCGGCACCGGCGCGGATCTCCAGAAAGCAGCTGTTATTATCGTTCGGATCCTTAGGCAGCAGCAGGATTTGCAAATCCGTATCCAGCTGCTCAATGCGGCTTTTCGCCAGTTTATATTCTTCCTGCGCCATTTCGCGCATCTCAGGATCGCTGTCTTTTTGCATTTCTTCGGCCATCAGCAAGTCTTCCTGCGCTTGCTGATAACTACGAAATGCCTTGCTTAACTCTTCCAGCTGGCTGAATTCTTTGGACAATTCGCGAAAGCGCTTTTGATCGCTAATCACCGAGGCGTCGCTTAACAGCGCCTGGACCTCTTCGTAACGCTCAACCAAACCTTCCAGCTTGCGGTATACCGATTCTTTCATTTTAGGATTAAAACCTGTTTATAAATCAATAAGGAGTTTGACCAGCTCTGTCGACTCTGGCTGCTCAGACTGTAATAAATGCCGGATAGTCCGGGTGGGGCTGTGCATCAGGCGGTTGCTAAGTTTATTCGCCAGTTCCGCCATCACTTTTTCCGGTTCCTGGCCGGCGGCCAGTTGCTTTTGCGCCCGGCTTAATAACTCGGTTTTTACTTCTTCGCAGCGCTGCCGGTAATCACGTAGCCAATCGGCTTTATCCTGTAATTGCAGCCACTGCATAAATTCAGCGCTGCCACTTTGTACCAGCACCCCGGCCTGCTCTGCCGCCTGCTGGCGGTTATTCAGGTTTTCCGCCACTATGGTTTGCAGATCGTCTACGGTATAGAGATAGGCATCTTCTAACTCCGTAACCTGCTCTTCGATATCCCGTGGTACCGCTAAATCGACCAGAAACATCGGTTTGTGCTTCCGCTGCTTCAATGCCTGCTCAACCATACCTTTACCGACAATCGGCAAGGTGCTGGCAGTAGAAGAAATCACGATATCGGCTTCATGCAAGCGGGCCGGTACCTGCGACAGAGTTAACACCTGTGCATTAAACTGCCGCGCCAGAGCTTCGGCACGTTCATAGGTGCGGTTAGCCACACTCAGACTGGTTGCGCCCTGCTCCGTTAAATGCCGGGCCACCAGTTCAATGGTCTCACCGGCACCAATCAGCAACACCCGTACCTTTTCTAACTTACCGAAAATCTGTTTTGCCAGGCTGACGGCAGCGAAAGCGACTGAGACGGCGTTAGCGCCGATCTCCGTTTCAGTACGTACGGCCTTGGCGACGGCGAAGGTTTTCTGAAACAGCCGTTCAAATTGTGGGTTAATGGTGCCGGCCTGACGTGACTGATTATAGGCCTGCTTCACCTGCCCCAGGATCTGCGGCTCACCTAACACCAGTGAATCTAAGCCGGCAGCCACCCGCATTAAATGATTCACCGCATCCTGCTGTTGATACAGATACAGATGCTGTTGCAACTCTGTCAACTGTAACTGATGAAAGCCAGCCAGCCAGTGCAACACCTGTTCAGCCTGCTCAGCAGCACCGCTAAAATACAGTTCGGTACGGTTACAGGTGGACAAAATCACCGCATCGCTAATCTCCAGCTTGCTGGCAAGCTGGTGCAATGCATCCGGTACCTGCTCGGGCGCAAAGGCGAGTTTCTCGCGCAGCGCCACCGGTGCCGTTTTGTGATTAATGCCTAGTGCAAAAATGGTGTTCACCTGTATCATATCGGGATAGGGGGCGAATTGTACGAAAAAGCCCGAACTAAGAAAAGCAAAAGCAGATAAGCCATCGTAAAGGACCATAGCTTGAGTTCACTCTTCAGAATGTTAGCGCTGTTAGCAATTGCCCTGTTAAGCACTGCCTGTACCAGCACCAAGACCTTACCCGGTACCCAAACGGTACTGCCACAAAGCGAACGACAGCAGCAACTGTCGGCTATGCACAACTTTACAGTACAGGCCTCGGTTGGTATTAAATCTCCGGCCGAAACCGTCAATGGCAATTTGCGCTGGCAGCAACAGGATGCCACTGCTTATCAGGCACGGCTGGCCAATATGCTGGGTATCAGCCTGTTTGAGCTGACGGCCAGTAGCGAGCTGACCGAACTGTTGGTGCGGGGCGAGCGCTATCAGGCAGCTGATGCCAGTAATTTACTGTGGCAACTGGCTGGCTGGTCGATTCCGCTGCACGATATGGCGCTATGGTTACGCGGCTTGCCGGGTGATTCGGCAACTGACCTGAAATACGACGCTGCTGGCCGACTGGTAAGTTTTACCCTGACCGACAGCACCGGCATTCGCTGGCAACTGACCTACCGCAGTTTTTTTGATGATGCCTTATCTTTACCCCGGCAATTACAGCTGCACAGTGCCGATACCCAGGTCAGACTGGTGATCCGGAGCTGGCAGTTATGACCCTGACTTTACCCGCGGTAGCAAAGCTGAATTTATTTTTGCATATCACCGGCAGGCGGCCTGATGGCTACCATAATCTGCAAACGCTGTTTCAAATGCTGGATACCGGCGATGTGCTGCACTTTACCCCGAACGAGAGTGGTGAAATCAACCTAAGCTGTGATCTGACGGAACTGGCCGGGCAGGATAATCTGATTTACCGCGCAGCCATGTTATTAAAACCTTTGGCCAGTGCCAACGCCGGTTGTCAGATCCGGCTGGAAAAACACCTGCCGATGGGTGGCGGCCTGGGCGGTGGTTCGTCAGACGCTGCCACCACCTTGCATGCACTTAACCTGTTATGGCAGCTGCAATTAACTAGCGCTGAACTAGCGGCACTGGGCCTGAAGCTGGGTGCAGACGTGCCGGTTTTTGTGCACGGCCAAACGGCCTTTGCCGAAGGAGTTGGTGAGCACTTACAGCCGGTTTCACTGCCGGAAAAGACTTATTTGGTCGTCACACCAGCTTGTCATATCAGCACGGCAGCAATATTCCAACATCCTGATTTAAAAAGAGATACACCTAAGATAAGCCTGACAGAGCTGCTTAGCAGCCCATGGCAGAATGACTGCCAGCCGCTGGTCGAACGGCTGTATCCGATTGTTGCAATAACCTTACAGTGGTTGCTAGAATATGCGCCGTGTCGAATGACGGGTACTGGCGCCAGTGTGTTCGCCGAATTTCCGGACGCGGCCAGTGCTCAGCATGCCCTAGCGAACCTGCCGGCAAACTGTCGGGGCTTTATCGCCAGAGGGGTTAATACGTCGCCTTTATTAGCGGCTTTAACTGATACCGTTTACAGCAACTCGAGCCGCCATTCAGTTTAGCCGTTGCCGGAGTATTTTTTCCGGCAGCAACTATACTCAACAGCGGCTTTTATGATTAAACCGGACTCATAACTGCCCTGAGGATCCTACCGTGCCCGACATGAAGGTTTTCGCTGGTAACGCCATACCAGATCTTGCCAACAAAATCGCCAGCCGTCTTTACATCAAACTGGGAGATGCCGCTGTCGGTCGCTTCAGTGATGGCGAAGTCAGTGTGCAAATCAACGAAAATGTACGCGGTTCAGACGTCTTTATTATCCAGTCTACCTGTGCCCCTACTAACGACAATCTGATGGAACTGATTGTCATTGTTGACGCTTTACGTCGCGCGTCAGCCGGCCGGATCACAGCAGTGATTCCTTACTTTGGTTATGCCCGGCAGGATCGTCGGGTACGTTCAGCCCGGGTACCTATTACCGCCAAAGTAGTCGCCGACTTTTTATCCAGCGTTGGCGTTGACCGGGTATTAACGGTCGACCTGCATGCCGAGCAAATTCAGGGCTTCTTTGATGTGCCGGTAGATAATGTATTCGCAACACCGGTACTGCTGGACGATATGCGCAAAAAAGCGCTTGAAGCACCGGTGGTGGTATCGCCGGATATCGGTGGTGTAGTGCGCGCCCGTGCGGTAGCCAAACTGCTGAATGACGCCGACTTAGCGATTATTGATAAGCGCCGGCCAAAAGCCAACGTATCCCAGGTAATGCATATTATCGGTGACGTAAAAGACCGTGACTGTATTATTGTTGACGATATGATTGATACCGGCGGTACCCTGTGTAAAGCGGCGGAAGCGCTGAAAGAACAAGGCGCCAAGCGGGTATTTGCCTACGCTACCCATGCGGTCTTCTCAGGCCGGGCGCCGGAAATTATCAGTGAGTCAGTGATTGATGAGCTGATCGTCACCGATACTATTCCACTGTCTGCGGCGATGCGTGCCATTCCGAAAGTACGGCAGTTGACGTTAAGTGACCTGATCGCAGAGTGTATCCGTCGTATCAGTAACGAAGAATCGATCTCGGCGATGTTTGATTAAGCCGCAAGCCAAAGTTGAAAAAGGCAGGTTATCCTGCCTTTTTTATTGGCAACAGCTTTTATTTGCAGCAACCAGACGCTGGTGGTAAGATGTCGCGCCTTTTAAAAGGGCTACAGGTTATGGCTGGTCGCAAGCCGTAACAAATTCTAATTTTTGGAGTACATCATGTCTGATGCAATTTTCACGTTAAATGCAGAAGTCCGCAACGACTTGGGGAAAGGTGCGAGCCGCCGCCTGCGTCATGCTGACCAAGTGCCAGCGATCATCTACGGTGGTCATAAGCCAGCACTGTCTATCACTTTAGATCACGCTAAGCTGTTAAAAGCACAAAGCTTCGAAGCTTTCTACTCTCACATCCTGACCATCAGCGTTGGCGGTGAAGAAGTTAAAGCTATCGTGAAAGCGATGCAACGTCACCCGTTCAAGCCAAAAATTCTGCACGTTGACTTCCAACGCGTAGAAGCTGGCCATGAGCTGCACACTACTGTTCCGGTTCACTTCCTGAACGAAGATGCTGCTGCGAAGAAAGGCGGTGTTGTTGTTCACGGTCTGAACGAAGTTGAAATCACCTGTTTACCACAGGATCTGCCAGAGTTTATCGAAGTTGACCTGGCTGATGTCGCTGTAGGCGTTACCCTGCACCTGTCTGATATCAAAGCACCAAAAGGCGTTAAGTTTGTTCAGTTAACCAAAGGCGAAGGTCATGACCTGCCAGTGGTTTCTGTGAACAAGCCAGCTGGTAAAGCTGAAGACGCTGCCGCTGAGTAATGTCTGATACTGTTCAGCCTGCTGTACAGTTAATCGTGGGCCTGGGTAATCCGGGCCCCGAATATCAATACACCCGGCACAATGCCGGTGTCTGGTTTGTAGAACAACTTGCCCGCACCTATCACTGTAACCTGAAACCCGAAGCCAAATTTTTTGGTCTGACCGGCAAATTTATGCTGGCCGGGCAGGAATACAAACTCCTGGTGCCGACTACCTATATGAATTTAAGCGGCAAAGCCGTATTAGCTATGGCACAGTTTTATAAACTGGCGCCGGAGCAAATTCTGGTAGTGCATGATGAACTGGCGTTACCGCCGGGCAGTGCTAAATTCAAGTTCGCCGGTGGCCATGCCGGGCATAACGGCTTGCGCGATATCACCAGCAAACTGGGCAATAATCCGAATTTCTATCGTTTGCGCTTAGGCATCGGCCATCCGGGCCACAAAGATCAGGTTACTGGCTTTGTGCTGGGTAAGGCGCCCGCAAGCGAACAAAAACTGATCGACCAGAGCATAGAGGAAGCTGTTGCCTGCTTTGCTATACTGGCACGCGACGGTCTGGTAAAAGCCCAGAGCCGTTTACACAGCTTTCAGGCCAGCTAAGCTGGCCCCACCGCAGATTAAAGGATACATTCATGGGTTTTAAATGTGGCATCGTAGGTTTACCTAACGTCGGCAAATCTACTTTATTCAACGCCTTAACTAAGGCTGGTATCGAAGCAGCTAACTTCCCGTTCTGTACCATTGAACCAAACACCGGTGTGGTCCCGGTACCGGATCTGCGGTTGGATAAACTGGCGCAAATCGTTAACCCACAACGCGTAATCCCCACCACCATGGAATTCGTCGATATCGCCGGCCTGGTAAAGGGCGCGTCTAAAGGCGAGGGTTTAGGCAATAAATTCCTGGCCAATATCCGCGAAACCGATGCTATCGGCCATGTGGTGCGCTGCTTTGACGATGAAAATATTATCCACGTTGCCGGAAAAATTGACCCGGCCGACGATATCGATACCATTAATATGGAACTGGTGCTGTCGGATATGGACAGTGCCGAACGTGCCATTTTACGGGTACAGAAAAAAGCCAAAGGCGGCGATAAAGACGCCAAAGCCGAGCTGGCAGTGCTGGAAAAAGTAAAAGCCCACCTGGAAAACGGTTTAACGCTGCGTCAGCTGGAGCTGGATAAAGAAGAAAAGGCGCTGATTGCCTATATGAACTTCTTAACCATTAAGCCAACCATGTATATCGCCAACGTACTGGAAGACGGTTTTGACAATAACCCGCATCTGGACGTAGTGCGCGGCATCGCTGCCAAAGAAGGCGCCATCGTAGTACCGGTTTGTGCCGCTATCGAATCAGAAATCGCCGAGCTGGACGATGAAGAAAAGGCTGAGTTTATGGCCGATATGGGGCTGGAAGAGCCAGGCCTGAACCGTGTGATCCGCGGTGGTTACTCACTGTTAAACCTGCACACCTACTTTACGGCCGGCGTGAAAGAAGTACGGGCCTGGACTGTTGCTGTTGGTGCCACAGCACCACAAGCCGCTGGCGTGATCCATACTGACTTTGAAAAAGGCTTTATCCGCGCGGAAGTGGTGTCTTACGATGACTTCGTGCAGTACAACGGTGAAGCCGGTGCCAAAGAAGCCGGGAAATGGCGTTTAGAAGGTAAAGATTACATTGTTAAAGATGGCGATGTGATGCACTTCCGTTTTAACGTCTAAGCGCTTTTTCGTTACCAAAGCACTGATTAAGAGCCGGGTTTACCCGGCTTTTTGCCATCTTTTGCTAAGCTTTTCACGCTATTCCAGCCCTACTGCATAGAAATTCGGCAAACAAGCAGACAGAACCGGAATATGCGAAAAAAACGGTTGACGCTATTTCTTCAGATCAGCATAATACGCGCCACTTGCTTAGGACAAGTTTACGTGGCTACATAGCTCAGCTGGTTAGAGCACAGCACTCATAATGCTGGGGTCGCAGGTTCGATTCCCGCTGTAGCCACCACTTTACTTTTCTCATGCATGCGGAAGTGGCGAAATTGGTAGACGCACTGGATTTAGGTTCCAGCGCCGCGAGGCGTAAGAGTTCGAGTCTCTTCTTCCGCACCATCCTAAACAAGTAGCTGTAGTTTCTGCAGGGGCGTAGCCAAGCGGTAAGGCAGCGGGTTTTGATCCCGCCATGCGTTGGTTCGAATCCAGCCGCCCCTGCCATTAACTCAGAATTCCCAGTAGGGGCGTAGCCAAGCGGTAAGGCAGCGGGTTTTGATCCCGCCATGCGTTGGTTCGAATCCAGCCGCCCCTGCCATTATTTAGAGAACCCGACCATGTGTCGGGTTTTCTCTTTTTGGCGTTTGGCTAAATTTCATAGCATCACGATGGCTAACTAGCACACATATAGATTTTGCAGCGTCAAGAGCGGAGCAACGCTACTGATGCTCATCGTTACGCAGGTTCTAGCGCGGTGCATCCGGCGGCTAAACGCGCCGTACAACTTTGCCGGGGCACGCCGTGAACCCGTCCCTGGGGGCTCCTCTTTCGCATCCATGCGAAAGACGTCCCCGGTCAAAGTGTACTATGCATTTACCACCTCGTTCACGATAGTGCCACTAAAAGCATATTTTCGTGATGCCCCACCGGTATTTGTTAAGCCCTTAGCTGCGGTAGAATTTTCGTAACAGCAGCAGGGATGCTGCGGAGGCTGAAAGGGCACAAGGATGTGATCCTTGAAGCCGGTGGAGAAAATTACTACCCAGCTAAGGGCGCTGCCCCAATCTCAACGCTACTGCTGCTAATCGTTACGCAGGTTCTAGCTCGGTGCATCCGGCGGTTAAACGCGCCGTACAACTTTCCTGGGGCACGCCGTGAATACATCCCTGTAGGCTCCTCTTTGGCATCCATGCCAAAGACGTCCCCAGAAAAGTGTACTCTGCATTTACCGCCTCGTTCACGATAGTGCCGCCAAAAGCATATTTTCGTGATGCCCCACCGGTATTTGTTAAGCCCTTAGCTGCGGTAGATTTTTCGTAACAGCAGCAGGGATGCTGCGGAGGCTGAAAGGGCACAGGGATGTGATCCTTGAAGCCGGTGGAGAAAATTACTACCCAGCTAAGGGCGCTGCCCCAACCTCAACGCTACTGGTGCTAATCATTACGCAGGTTCTAACTCAGTGCACCGGGCAGCATCTAAAACTATGGCGTCTAGGCAGCAGGTTTAAAACACCGAATTCCCCACGGCATACTTAGTTAACAACTGCTTCGCCATCCCTGCCTTGGCCGCTAACCTGAGCCCCTGCTGTCGCAACAACGACAGCGGCGCCGACTCCCGACAAAAGGTCTGATAAATCACATCCATCGCCCCCATCATCAGCGTATTCTGCATACGCCGCTGCCGCTGATACTGCTGTAAACTATCCGCATCCGTGAGGGATTTGCCAGCGCTTAAATTCGCCGCCAGCTGTTCAACCAATAACATCGCATCAGCAAAGCCCAAGTTCACCCCCTGCCCGGCCAGCGGATTAATGGTATGCGCTGCATCGCCGGCTAATACCACCCGGCCCTTAACATATTGCTGCGCCTGCATTCGCGCCAGCGGAAACCAGGCTGAGCCTTTTAGCTTAATCGCGCCCAGCTCTGGCGGAAACGCCTCAATAAAGGCCTGCTCTAAAGCTTTGGGGCTTAACGCCGCCAATTGTTTAACTTTGGCGGCTTCGTCATACCAGACTAAGGACGCCTGCGCACCGGGTAAGGGTAAAAAGGCGCGCGGGCCACTGGGGTAAAACTGCTGCCAGGTAATATCCTGCTGCGGATAGGGCGTATCGACATAGGCCACCAGACAAGCTTGCTGATATTGCCAGCCGGCCGTACCGATGCGTGCCAGCTGCCGCACTTTAGACTGAGCACCATCGGCACCAATTAATAACTGGCACTGCAGCTCACGACCATCGCTCAGCGTTAGCTCCACGCCCTGCTCGTCTTGCTGCAGCGTAGTAATTTCACAGTCAGTCAGTACCGTGACTGACTCAGCAAATTGCTGCCACAGCGCCAGCTGTACCAGGTTGTTTTCGACAATATGGCCAAGGTGACGCTCGCCAATCTCACTGGCAGCAAAGCGCAGCTGCGCACTGCCCTCGCCTGCCTGTAAATATTGATACGGACACAGCCGCATTTGCTGCAGGTTTTGCCAGGCGCCGAGAGCTGTCAGCCAGCGCTCGGAACGCAGATTTAATGACGACACCCGCAAATCAATCGCACTTTGCGCATTGAACGGCGCTGGCGCCTGGCGCTCCAACACGGTAATCGACAAGCCTAAGCGACTAAGTGCAACAGCCAGGGCTGCACCGACCATACCGCCGCCGCTGATCACCACATCGCTGGTTATTAGGTTTTGCATCTTTTTGTCCTGCTTTTCCCGCACTGCGGCAAGTAATTCCGGTAAAATTTTGCTAAGGTTAACAACAATTTTGTAGCGTGCAAAACAGCCAGATCAAATAAGCCGAAAAAAGATTGACGGCTGACTGAAAATGCGGCATTTTGCGCGCCCTGTTGCCCGGCTACGCCGCGGCGGCAAAGCGATAGCCGACATGCTGGCAAAGCTGATGTCGGCTATATACGCCGGTACCCTGTAGACCGGACTTATCACTGCTGACTTGGAGAGATCTGATGCGTAATGTAACGGTTGCTGCTACCCAGATGATTGGTGGCTGGAATGTCGAAGAAAATATCGCCCGCGCGGAAAAACTGGTGCGCCAGGCGGCGGCTCAGGGCGCACAAATCATTCTGTTACAGGAACTGTTCGAACGTAACTATTTTTGCCAAAAGCAAAAGCCTGAGTATTTAGGTTTTGCCGTGCCGGTAGAAGAAAACCCGGCGGTAAAACACTTTGCCAAAATTGCTAAAGAGCTGGCAGTGGTGCTGCCGATCAGCATTTATGAGCGTGCCGGCAACTGCCTGTATAACACTGTGGTGATGCTGGATGCCGATGGCAGCAATATGGGCATTTACCGCAAGAGCCATATTCCGGATGGCCCGGGTTACAGCGAAAAATACTACTTCACTCCGGGCGATACCGGCTTTAAAGTCTGGAATACCCGTTATGCCAAAGTGGGCGTCGGTATTTGCTGGGACCAGTGGTTCCCGGAGTGTGCCCGTAGTATGGCCTTAATGGGCGCTGAGCTGATTTTCTATCCAACGGCTATCGGCAGCGAGCCGCATGATCCCACTATTAGCTCACGTGATCACTGGCAGCGCACGCAGCAAGGTCATGCGGCGGCAAACTTAACGCCGGTGATCGTATCTAACCGCGTTGGTACTGAAACCGAGGGCGATTTCTCCATTACCTTCTATGGCAGCTCTTTTATTGCTGACCACAGCGGTGCCAAGGTACAGGAAGCGAACGAAACTGACGAAGCAGTACTGGTCCATACCTTTGATTTAGATGAAGTAGCCGCCATTCGCCGCGCCTGGGGCGTATTCCGTGACCGTCGCATCGATATCTACGATACGCTGCTGACCAAAGACGGCAAAATCAACCCGGAGAACAGCAAGTGAGCCAAACGCTAACCTCTACCCCAAAACAAGACGGTTTTAGCATGCCGCCCGAGTGGGCGCCGCATAAGCAAACCTGGATGATTTGGCCGGAGCGCACTGACAGTTGGCGTTTAGGTGCCAAGCCGGCACAAGCCGCCTTTGTTACCGTAATTAAAGCCATCGCCGGCTTTGAACCGGTATCGGTTGGCGTATCGGCGGCACAATATGCCAATGCCTACGCCCAGCTAAGCCAGGCCAACACGAAGTTCCCAATCCGGGTGGTCGAAATTTCCAACAATGACGCCTGGTGCCGTGATACCGGCCCGACCTTTGTTACCAATGGCAAAGGGGAAGTCCGTGGCGTGGACTGGACCTTTAACGCCTGGGGTGGCCTGAATGGCGGCCTGTATTTCCCCTGGGATCGCGATGATCAGGTTGCCAGTAAAATTCTTGGCATTGAGCAGCTGCCGCGCTACCGCACCGAGGGCTTTGTGTTGGAGGGTGGCGCTATTCATGTCGATGGTGAAGGCACCCTGCTTACCACAGCTGAATGCTTGCTCAATGCCAACCGCAACCCGCATTTAAGCCGCGAAGAGATTGAAGCCGTGCTGCGCGAGCATCTGGCCATTGAAAAAGTGCTGTGGCTGGAAGACGGCATCTTTAATGATGAAACTGACGGTCATGTCGATAATATGGCCTGCTTTGTCAAACCCGGTGAAGTGTTGTTAGCCTGGACTGACGATAAGAACGATCCACAGTATGCCCGCAGCAAGGCGGCGCTGGACTATCTAGAAGCCAGTACCGATGCGAAAGGCCGCAAAATTAAGGTGCATAAGCTGCCAGTACCGGCGCCGATTATCGCCAAAGCCGAAGAATATGCCTCTGTTGATCAGTCAATGGCCGCGATCCCTCGCGAAGCCAATGCCCGTCTGGCCGGCTCTTACATTAATTTCTATTTATGTAATGGCGGCTTAATTCTGCCCACCTTTGATGATCCGAACGATCAGGTCGCAGCAGAGATCCTGCAGCGGCTGTTCCCGGCGCATCAGGTGGTGACAGTGCCAGGCCGGGAAATCCTGCTTGGTGGCGGTAATATTCACTGTATCACCCAGCAGCAACCTGCTGGTTAATCGCGGGAGCAACGACCATGGCCAAAGCCTGCGCCTTACATATTCTGGTAAAAAGCCGCGAGCAAGCGGAAAAGCTGAAAAAGCAGCTGGAGCAAGGCGCCGACTTTGGCAAACTGGCAAAACAACACTCATTGTGTCCGTCTGGAAAAAAAGGCGGTGACCTCGGTGAGTTTCGTAAAGGCCAGATGGTCAAGCCCTTTGATGATGCGGTCTTTAAAGGGCCGCTGTTAAGTGTGCAAGGGCCGGTTAAAACCCAGTTTGGCTTTCATTTGATCAAAACCCTCTATCGCAGTTAGCTCGCTATTTGCCGCCTGCAATACTCTCTGCTAAGCTGAATCAGTCTGAAAAAAGTCTTTTAAAGGACTGCCAATGCAAACTGAGACCATTACCTACCTGAAAGAACATGCCAATACACTGGAGCTACAGGAAGAGCTACTGATAACCAAAAACGGTAAGCCGGCTTTTGTGGTGCAGTCCTATCAGGATTATCAATTCCAGCAGGATACCCTCGCTTTATTAAAATTATTAAAACTTTCTGAAAAATCATTACAAGATAAGGCGTTAACGCTGGAGCAAGCCTTTGACTAGTGGCTACAAGCTGGTCGCCTCGCCACTGTTTCGCTTATCCCGCCAACGGTTGCAGGCATTTTTAACTGAAAAGTATTCCGCAGAACTGGCGGATAAAACACTGGCGAGTATTAAAGAGCAGATCGCCACGACTTTACCCGCGCAGCCACTGATTGCGCCAATTAGCGAACGCTTGTTCAAACTGGGCTTAACCGAGTACCGGCAATGGCAGTTGGATAAACATAATCTGCTGTTTTATCGGGTGGATGCTAAGCAGCAACAGCTTGAGCTGTTACTGCTAATGGATAGCCGGCAAAATGTGCAAAAGCTGTTATATGAACTGACGCTGCTTCTCTAATCCTTAGCAGCACCGAAATCAGACTTTACCCAGCGCTTTTGCCCGCAACTTGGCTTTTAACTTGCCGGCAGATTGCTTTTTCGCCGGGCCATCCTGCCGTGCGCCTGGCCGCTGTCCGGGTTTACGCGCCAGCTGTTCTTCTGGTGGCTGAAAACTGGGGTCGTGCTCATAACCCGGTACGATCTGGGTTGGCAGGACCTGCTGGGTCAGTTTTTCAATATCCTGCAAAGCGCCGAGTTCATCCGGCCCCACCAGCGTGACCGCTACGCCACTTAAACCAGCACGCCCGGTGCGGCCAATCCGATGGACATAGTCCTCGGCCACCTGAGGCAGATCGTAGTTCACCACATAGGGTAACTCACTGATATCCAAACCACGGGCGGCGATATCGGTCGCCACTAAGATCCGCACCTTACCCTGTTTAAATTCGTCCAGTGCGCGTTGCCTTGCTCCCTGCGCCTTATCGCCATGGATCGCGGCTGTGGTCAGGCCGTCTTTTTGCAGTTGTTTCGCCAGCCGGTCGGCACCATGTTTGGTGCGGACAAAGATCAGCACCTGTGGCCAGTTTTGCATGCCAATCATATGCGAAATCAATTCGCGCTTGCGATGACGATCGACCAGATAAACTTGTTGGGTGACGCGGTCTGCAGTTGCGTTAGCGGTGGCCACCTCTATTAATACCGGCTTATTTAACAGCTCATCGGCCAGAATTTTAATCTCTTTGGAATAGGTCGCCGAAAACAGCAGGGTCTGCCGCTGTGCCGGCAACTTGGCCATAATGCGTTTAATATCAACAATAAACCCCATATCCAGCATGCGGTCTGCTTCATCCAGCACCAGCACTTCCAGCTGACTTAAATCAATGGTCTGTTGATGTAGATGATCAATTAAACGCCCCGGCGTGGCGACCAGAATATCCAGCCCTTGCTCCGCCTCGTCATATTGCGGCCGGATTGACACCCCGCCATAAAATACGGCACACCGCACTGACAAATAGCGGCTATAGGTTTGCACACTTTCAAATACCTGTTGCGCCAGCTCGCGGGTGGGCGTTAATACCAATACTCTAACTTGGGCTGGTTGTAAGACTTTCGGCGCATTGAGCAGTTGTTGCAGCAATGGTAAGGTGAATGCCGCTGTTTTGCCGGTACCGGTTTGGGCGCCAGCCAGCACATCTTTGCCACTCAGGATCGGCGGGATAGCTTGCTGCTGCACTGGCGTAGCAGCCTGATAGCCCTGCTCAGCTAAAACACGTAGAATAGGCTCTGCCAGAGCCAGGGTTTGAAATTGCATGCGATATTCCGAACTAGTTTTTCGTCAAGCTGTGTCAGCCGGCTATTATAGCAGGGCGACGGCGCCGGAGATATGATGCCGTGTCCGACTGGTATCTTTATCTGATCCGTACCGCACAAGGGCAACTTTATACCGGCATTAGTACCGACCCGGTACGGCGCCTGCGCCAACATCGGGGCGAATTAGCCGGTGGTGCTAAGTCGTTGCGCGGTAAGGGCCCACTGACCTTGGTTTATCAACAGCCTTACCCTTGTCGCGCCAGCGCCAGTAAAGCGGAGTATCAAATCAAGCAACTCAGTAAAGCCGCTAAAGAACAGTTAATTTCGCGCTCTGCCCCTTTAACCAACAGCGAGTAGAAGATGGAAAATTTTTACCTGGTATTGGCCTATTTGCTTATTGGCATGCTGTTACGCCGTTTACCCGCCATGCCGGACAACAGTGGTTTAGTGCTGAATATCTATGTGCTCTATGTGGCATTACCGGCGCTGATCCTGAAAAATATCAAGTTGCTGGAGTTCTCCTTTGCCCTGTTGATCCCGGCTGTCACCCCCTGGTTGCTGCTGTTGGTGGTGGTGGCCACAGTATTGCTACTCAGCCGGTTATTTGGCTGGTCCCGCGAAGTCACCGGGGCTTTGCTGGTGATCCTGCCGCTGGGCAATACCTCTTTTCTTGGCTTTCCGATGACCGAAGCGCTGTTTGGTCAAACCGCCATGCCTTATGCCGTGGTGTATGACCAGATTGGTTCCTTTATTGCGCTGGCAACCTATGTCACTATCGTGGCGGCGATCTATAGCCCAACAATGACTAAGCCAACCCCCAAGGCGATTTTGCTGAAGATTATTGGTTTTCCGTCTTTTATTGCGTTGATCGTTGGCTTGCTGATCCGGGATTTTAGTCTGCCGCCACTGGCAGTATCACTGGTGGATAATCTGGCCGCGACCCTGGTGCCGGTGGTGATGATTGCGGTTGGCTTTCAGCTCAGTTTCCGCTTTAGTAAAGCTGAAGTGTCACCTTTGATTAGCGCACTCTGCATCAAACTGGCTTTGATGCCAATCAGTGCCTGGCTAATTTGGCGCGCGCTGGGACAGGAAGGTCTGGCGGTACAAATCAGTATCTTTCAGGCGGCGATGCCGCCGATGATTTCGGCCGGCGCTATCGCCATTATGGCAGGTCTGGCGCCACGCTTAGTCAGCGGCGTGATCGGTTTTGGTATTCTGGCTGGCTTAGTGACCCTGCCGGTGGTGTATTGGTTGCTTAGTTAGCGTACGGCCGCTAACGGCTGCTTATCAGGCGTCCAGCGGCTTTTGCTGTTCCAGCTTTTTGATATGTTCGGTCAGGCCAAGCGCCTTTTCTACATCCAGCATAATGGCAATGCCAGTATCCAGCTTTTCGTCCAGGCCGCCGACGCGTACCAGTTCGCCGCTATGCGTTATCGGGCGTTTAATCGCTTTCCAGCCGGGTATCCAGTCGTATTGTGGTAATGCGGTTACCGACAATTTCATCCACAGTTAATTTTATCGCGCCGATAATTACCTCAGCTCCAGCCACAACCTCAGTGCTCAGTTTTTCCCGGCAATACTCATCCAATGTTAGCTCAGCATCCTGCCCCGTAAAATCCAGGTTATAACACCAAGCCAGATCACTAAACCGACTCGCCCCTTTTAACCTTAGCGTAGTGGGTAATTCAGGGTTAATAAAACCTGGCTCAGAAAAAATTTGCTCCAGCATCGGTTTATAATCTTTTTTCAGCACCACAAACAGATGATCACCAGCCTCTAGCACCGTTGAACCTCGCGGCGGAATAATTTGCTCCTGCCGGGTAATCATGGCAACCACCACCCCCTCAGGTAAGGCCATCCGGGACAAGCGGCGATTGATCGCTCTCGATCCTGCTGCCAGGGTGTACTCGACAATTTCGGCGTCAACATCCCCTAAGGCGGTAATTTCCAGTGTTGCCGCTGGCTTGGCTGTTACCGGTTCAATCAAATCCAACTTTTTAGCAACCCAAGCCAGAGTGGAGCCTTGTAAGGTTGCGGAAATTAACACCACGAAAAACACCGCGTTGAAAATAAGTTCCGCACCCGGCAAGCCATACATTAGTGGAAAAATCGCCAGGATAATCGGTACTGAGCCACGCAGCCCAACCCAGGACACCAGAGTCATCTGCCGTAGTGAAAAGCCAAACCATTTCAGCACCGGCAATACCGCCAATGGTCGGGCGACAAAAATTAGCACTGCGGCGATCAGTAACCCTTGCCACCAAACATCCAGCAGTGAGCTGGGGTTAATCAGTAACCCTAACATCACGAACATCATAATCTGGCTTAGCCAGGCCAAACCATCATGGAACAGAAAGGTCGTTTTCTGAAACGCAAATTTGTTATTACCAATCATCACACCACAGATAAAGATGGCCAGGAAGCCACTACCACCGAGATTAGCCGCCAGACCAAAGGATAGTAAACCGGCAGCCGCTACTAACACCGGATATAAGCCGGTTGCCTGCAGTTGGATCCGGTCCAGCAGTTGCAGCGTTAGATAACCAATCAATAAGCCGACCAGGGCGCCACCACCCATCTGTAAAAAGAATAGCTGCAATACGCCAACACCGGGTTTTAAGCCATTTACCAGCACTTCCAGTAGTGTGACAGTCAGGAAAATTGCCATCGGATCGTTCGAGGCACTCTCAATTTCCAGAGTCGACTTCAATCGCTCGTTCAGATTAATGCCGGCATTACGTAATAGTGAGAATACCGCTGCTGCATCAGTTGAACCGACGATAGCGCCGATCAGCAAACCTTCCATTAAGCTGATTGGCAGAATATAACTGGCCGCGACACCGGTGATCAGCGCCGTTACCATAACCCCCAACGTTGCCAGAATTGATGCTGGCTTCCAGACTTTTTTCACAGCACTTAGCGGCGTCTGCAAGCCCCCATCAAACAAGATAAAGGCTAACGCAATGGTGCCGACCGCGTGCGCGAACTGCGGATTGTTAAAGGCTAAACGGCCAAACCCTTCCTCTCCGGCTAACATCCCGACTAATAAAAACAGCACCAGCATCGGTAAACCCAACCGGGCCGACAGCTTACTGGACAGAATACCCAGTAGAATCAGCACAGAGGCAACGAGAATAAGCTGGTCAATCAAAAACATAGTCGGTCCTTTTACGGCAAAGCCTGATAAATAAGGGTTAATATGGAGCCATAACGTCCGGTTTCAAAGCTATCTCCGCTAAAACGGTAGCTGTCACCCTCGGCAACGATTGGGCTGTGCTTTTTATTGGTAAGTAGTACCACCAATAATCGCTGTTCCGGATCGATTACTGTCGCAGTGCCGGTCCAACCGGTATGACCATAGGCACTGTCGCTGGCATAGGCACCAAAGTGCCAGTCTAAGTCGCCCTGCACCGCGGTGCGCCAGCCCAGTCCAAAGCGATGGTCATAGGGTGACGGCGCCACAAACTGCGCCAGGGTTGCCGGTGTAAAAAACTGCTGCCAGCCATAACCACCACCTTGTATACTTAACGCCATCAACACGGCCAGTTCTTCAGCGGTGCTAAACAAACCGGCATGGCCTGCCACGCCCTGAAATGAATAGAAGGCTTTTTCATCATGCACTTCGCCAACGATAACGCCCTGACGATTTGCCGGAAAACTCACCCGACCGCCGCGGCTGTTACCATCGAGCTCTGTTGCGGCAATCTGCTCGCGGCTAAAGCCATGTTGCAGCGGATTAAACAGGGTGTGGGATAACCCCAGCGGTAAATAAAACTGCTGACGCAGATACTGATCCAGTGACAGGCCACTGAGTCGCTCAATTAGCATCCCCAGCAGCATATAGTCGACATCACTGTAGACTGCGGCCGTGCCACGCTCAGTCGCAAACGGGACCTGAGTCAGAATAAGCTGCTCCGTATCGGCTTTATTTAACGAATAGAACTGCGGGCCATGCCGGTTATCCGGGCGAAAAAAATGCACCTCGGGCGCATAGCCGGCTGTGTGGTACAGCAGGTCACTGACCGTGCGCTGCTCGCGGCCATCGCCCTGATACTCAGGCAGATAATACTGTACCGGCTTAGTCACATCCAGCTTACCCTCACTGACTAAGCGCATCAGCGCATAGTTAGTGGCATACATTTTACTGTTAGAGGCGATATCAAACAGCGTATCGGTTTGCATCAGCCGCGGCTGGCTCAGCAGTGTTCCGTCCGCCTGGTAGCGCTCGGCATAGCCATAGGCACTGTGTTTAATAATGACGCCATCTTTTACCACCACTAGCACGGCACCGGGAAAGCCTTGCCTGATCTCCTGCTCTATTAACTGGTCAACGGCACTAAAGGCGGTGGCATAAGAGGTCAGATCGCTGCGTAATGTCGGATAAGGGATGCTAATTTGTACCTGTGCATTGGCCGGCTTGATACTGACCAACTCCAGCCGGTTCTCGCCATTACGGGTTAGCTTCGAAATATCAATCCGTTGCTGTTGCGCTGTGGCTGTAAGCGTCAGCAGCTGTTGATTCAGCCTGAGTTGTAACTCCTGTGCCTGTTGCAGATCGATCAATAACTCGCCCTGACCGGCATAAGCCAGAAAGCGTCTTTTGTTATTTAGCGCCAGCCGTTCACTGCGTTGTTCCGGCCACTGTAGTACCAGTTGCCCGTGCTCGCCCGCCATCACCAGCTGCTCGGCATCAGTTAAGGACCGGCTATGATAATCCGGCAGCAGACTACAGGCATGCAGACTAACTAGCGCCCAGACGGCAAAGATCACTGCTCGTAACATAACACTCCCTTTACGTTTGCTGCGCCAGGCGCTAAAAAACAAACAGCCGGCGTCGTTAAACTGCCGGCTGTTTTGCTGCTGCGAATATCAGCAGCACAAGCTGCCAGACGGCAATAGATGCTTAGGTCACCTTTTGTAAGCTAACCTTGGCGAACTTACGTTTTCCTACCTGATAGATTTCACTGCTGCCGGCAGCAATCTCCAGCTTGGTATCATCAATCTTGTGTTCACCGTTTAACTTAACCGCGCCTTGCTTGATCATCCGGATCGCCTCTGACGTGCTGTCGACCAGGCCGGCTTCTTTTAACAGATTGGCGATCGGCATACTGGCAGTGTCAGTGCTGACCACCACCTCTGGAATATCATCCGGTAACGCATTTTTACTAAAGCGCTGGATAAAATCCTGATGCGCCGCTTCGGCAGCCGACTCATCATGGAAACGGGCAATAATCTCTTTCGCCAGCAAAATCTTCACATCGCGCGGGTTGGCACCGGCTAACACATCCTGCTTTAACTGCTGGATTTCCGCTAACGGCCGGAAGCTTAACAAATCATAGTAGCGCCACATCAGATCGTCAGAAATCGACATAATTTTGCCAAACATCTCGCTCGGTGCATCAGTAATGCCCACATAGTTGCCCAGCGACTTGGACATCTTCTGCACGCCGTCCAGACCTTCCAGTAATGGCACCATCATCACGGTTTGCGGCCGCATACCTTCTTCTTTTTGCAGCTCACGGCCCATTAGCAGGTTAAAACGCTGATCGGTACCGCCCATCTCGACATCGGCTGCTAATGCTACTGAGTCCCAGCCCTGTACCAGCGGATAGAGGAACTCGTGGATCGAGATCGACTGGTTGTTAGCAAAGCGCTTTTTAAAATCGTCGCGCTCCAGCATCCGCGCTACCGTCTGACGTGACGCCAGCTTAATCATGCCAGCTGCACCCAACTCGCCCATCCACTGCGAGTTAAAGGCAACCCGGGTTTTCGCCGGATCAAGAATTTTAAACACTTGTTCTTTGTAGGTTTCGGCGTTTGCCAGCACATCCTCGCGGCTTAGCGGCTTGCGGGTCACGTTTTTACCGCTTGGATCACCAATCATGCCGGTAAAGTCACCGATCAGGAAAATCACCTCATGGCCCAACTGCTGGAAAGTCCGCAATTTATTAATCAGTACCGTATGGCCTAAATGCAAATCAGGAGCCGTAGGATCAAAGCCGGCCTTGATCTTCAGCGGCTTGCCTTCTTTTAATTTGGCAATTAGCTCTTCTTCCAGCAGAATTTCTTCGCAACCGCGTTTCAGCTCTGCTAATGCCTGTGCCCAATCGGCCATTTTATACTCCTGCAATCTTGCTTTTTCGCTCATAGAACAGCCATTCTAGCTGATGTTCCGCCATGGCGAAACGCAGAAAAGTCTGGTATCACCGAAAAAAAGGGTTTATGCTCGGTTTTTGTGCATTTTCAGCAAGCGGGGGTTTTCCGATGCAACAACTGGTCTCACAACTTCCGTCCCGTCACCGTCTGTTGATCCTTGTGGTTTCTGTCTTACTGGCCCTGATCTTGTTGATCCCGTCAGAGCAGGCATCGGCATCTCGTAATAGTGATACACCGGATGCGGTGATTAAATTACAGTGGGATAGTGTGCAGCGCGCCCAGGCACCAACCGCGGCTAATGCAACTACAGCCAGCAATGCAACAGCTATCTCTGAGCCCAACGAGCCCGAAAACACCGCACCAGCGTTAAACTGGCAAACCGTAACAGTACAATCCGGCGATATTTTATCGGCCTTGTTCCGTAAAGCCGGTGCCAGCCAGCAAAGCATGCAACAAATTCTCGATCTGGGCCGGCAAACCCGTACCCTGACCCGCTTATTTCCGGGCGAGCAACTGGAATTCGGCCTGGATCAGACTGGTGAATTACAGCAACTACGCTATGCCATCAACCGGCTGCAAAGCCTGGAGATCAGTCGCCAACCCGATGGCAGCTTTGTTGCCAACGAAGTCAGTAAACCGGTCGAACGGCAGCAACAGTTTCTGGCCGGTGAAATTCGTCACAGTTTCTGGCAGGCCGGATTAGCGGCGGGTTTATCAGAAGGCCAGATTATGCAACTGGCCGGGATCTTTGGCTGGGACATTGACTTTGCGCTGGATCTGCGCGCCGGCGATCATTTTGCCGTGTTGTTAAAAGCAGAATTCCTCGACGGCGAACCGCTGGGGAGCGGCACCATCCTGGCCGCGGAATTTACCAATCAGGGACAGCATTATCAGGCCGTACTGCATACCGATGGTAACTACTACAAACCGGATGGCCAGAGTATGCGCCAGGCGTTTTTACGCGCACCGGTCAGTTTCCAGTATGTCAGCTCCAACTTTAATCCACGCCGTTTACATCCGGTATTAGGTACAGTGCGGGCCCATAATGGTACTGACTATGTGGCGCCTGTCGGCACGCCCATTATGGCGGCCGGCGATGGCCGGGTTACGCACTCGGCCTATAATGAGCTTAACGGCCACTATGTGTTTATTCAGCACTCGAATAATATCGTGACCAAGTATCTGCATTTGTCACGCCGTGACGTGAAAAGCGGACAACGGGTGCGCCAGGGCCAAACCATTGGCCGTTTAGGTGCCACCGGCCGGGTTACCGGTGCCCACCTGCATTATGAGTTTATTGTTGATGGGGTGCACCGCAACCCGCGTACCGTAAAGTTACCTCAGGCCACACCGTTAACCGGCCAGGCGAAGCAGCAATTTAGCCAGAATGCGACCCGACTGCTAAGCCAGTTAGCCGAGCAGCAGCAACAATATCTGGCAGCCCGCCAGACAGCGGACAGCATACAAACAGCACCCTGATTATCACCTGACAGCAGTATACATTTGATAATGTCAGGCTGTCAGGACATCGCAGCCAGGTAAGGCTTGGCGCAATAGAAAACCTAAAATGCTCACCAGGTAAAAAACCAACAGCCCCGGAACGGGGCTGTTGGTTTGATGCGAGATGACTCAGCAATGAGACTGGGCGGATTAACCTACCAGCGCCAGCAAAATACCGGCGGCGACCGCAGAGCCTATGACGCCGGCCACATTGGGTCCCATGGCGTGCATTAACAGGAAGTTATGCGGGTCGGCTTCCAGCCCCAGTTTATTCGATACCCTGGCCGCCATCGGCACAGCTGACACGCCGGCAGAACCAATCAGCGGATTAATCGGCTGTTTGGAAACCTTATTCATCAGCTTGGCCATCAATACGCCAGCGGCAGTACCGATAGCAAAGGCCACCATGCCCAGCACCAGGATCCCCAGAGTTTGCGTGGTCAGGAACTTGTCCGCACTTAAGCGTGAGCCAACTGCCAGACCAAGGAAGATGGTGACAATATTAATCAGCTCGTTTTGCGCCGTTTTGCTGAGCCGGTCGACCACACCACATTCTTTCATCAGGTTGCCCAAACAGAACATCCCGACTAACGGTGCTGCGGTGGGTAACAATAAAATGGTCAGGATCAGCAGTAACAGCGGGAACACAATTTTCTCGCGCTTACTGACAACCCGCAGCTGGGTCATCTGGATCTTCCGCTCCTCTACTGTAGTCAGGGCCCGCATAATAGGCGGCTGGATCAGCGGCACCAGTGCCATATAGGAATAGGCAGCTACAGCAATAGCCCCCAATAGATCCGGCGCCAGCCGCGAGGCCAGAAAGATCGCCGTTGGCCCGTCAGCACCGCCGATAATGGCGATAGCTGAGGCCTCTTTCAGGGTAAAGCTTAAACCCGGCACCCAATTCAGTGCGATGGCGCCAAACAGGGTGGCAAAGATGCCAAACTGGGCGGCGGCGCCGAGAAACATGGTTCGCGGATTGGCAATCAGGGCGCCAAAGTCGGTCATAGCGCCTACGCCCAGAAAGATCAGCAGTGGAAACAAGCCAGAGGCAATCCCCATTTCATAAAACAGATAGAGGATGCCACCAGGCTCACCCATGCCGGCTAGCGGAATATTGGTCAGGATAGCGCCAAAACCAATAGGCACTAATAACAGCGGTTCAAAGCCTTTGGCGATCGCCAGATACAGCAAAATCAAACCCACCAGCATCATCACCACCTGGCCGGCGCTAAAATTCACCAGGCCGGTTGAGGCAACCAGCGTTTGCAAAGCTTCCATTTCCGATCCTTACTTAACGCTGTCCTAGTCAAAACTGATCAGCACATCGCCGTTTGACACGGCATCTCCGGCAGCAACATGAATTTTCGCTACCACACCATCGGCTACTGCCCGCACTTCCGTCTCCATCTTCATCGCTTCCATAATGATCACCACGTCGCCACGTTTTACCGCGGCACCGGCTTTGGTAACGACTTTCCAGATATTACCGGCCAAGGGCGCATTTAAGGTGGTGCTACCGGTAACCGAAGCACTGCCCGGGATATTCTCAGAAACCACTGGTTTGATACTGCTCAGCTCGCCACTGGGTGCCACTTCCACTTCATACACCTTGCCATCAACCCGCACGCTGTAGCTGGCCGGGCCCTGAACGGCAGCAGGCGCAGCTTTTACCGCCGGCGCCGCGGCAGCCTTACTGCTGGCAGCTTGTGGCGCAGGTTCAAAGGCGGCGGGATTATTACGATTTTTCAGGAATTTCAGGCCAACTTGCGGGAACAGCGCATAGGTCAACACATCATCAATTTGCGCCGCAGCTAAATCAATTTGCTCGCTCTTGGCCAGTTCAGTCAGTTCGGCGGTAAGTTTATCCAACTCTGGCGTTAACACATCGGCCGGCCTGCAGGTAATGGCCTTACCACCCGCCAGCACTTTTTGCTGCAGCTCCGTATTTACCGGTGCTGGCGTCGCACCATATTCGCCTTTTAGTACACCAGCGGTTTCTTTGGTAATGCTCTTATAGCGCTCGCCGGTCAGCACATTCAATACGGCCTGAGTACCAACGATTTGTGAGGTGGGTGTCACCAGCGGGATATACCCCAGATCTTCGCGTACCCGCGGGATCTCCTTTAATACCGCATCCAGCTTTTCCAGTGCGCCCTGCTCTTTGAGCTGACTTTCCATATTGGTCAGCATGCCACCTGGCACCTGCGCCAACAAAATACGAGCATCGACGCCTTTGAGCGAGCCCTCAAACTGCGCATATTTGGTTCTGACATCGCGGAAGTAGGCAGCGATTTCCGCCAATAATTCCATATTCAGACCGGTATCGCGCTCAGTGCCTTCGGTAATGGCAACCAGGGTTTCAGTGGCGCTGTGGCCATAGGTCATACTCATGGACGAGATTGCGGTGTCGAGCATATCAATACCGGCGTCCACCGCCTTTTGATAGGTCGCCGTACTTAAGCCAGTGGTGGCGTGGCATTGCATCGCCAGGGGGATCTTGACCGATTCTTTGATCCGGGTAACCAGCTCTTCACAGTCATAGGGTTTTAACAGGCCAGCCATATCTTTAATACAGATCGAATCACAGCCCATATCTTCCAGCTGCCGCGCCATATCAACCCACATATCAACAGTATGAACCGGGCTAACGGTGTAGGAGATGGTACCCTGGGCGTGAGCGCCGACTTTCAGTGCGGCCTGCACCGCAGTTTGCAAATTGCGGATATCATTCATCGCATCAAAGATCCGGAACACATCCACACCGTTCTCATGCGCACGCTCCACAAAGCGGGTCACCACATCATCGGCGTAATGCCGGTACCCCAACAGATTTTGTCCACGCAGTAGCATCTGCTGGCGGGTATTTGGCATCGCCTTCTTTAATTCACGGATACGATGCCAGGGATCTTCACCCAGATAACGGATACAGGCATCAAAGGTGGCGCCGCCCCAGGATTCAACAGACCAGTAGCCGACTTGATCCAGTTTGCTGGCGATCGGCAGCATATCTTCCAACCGCATGCGGGTGGCCAGTAAAGATTGATGTGCATCACGCAGCACCAGTTCTGTTAATAGTAAAGGCTTCGTCATGCCATTATCCTCTTGGTCCGTTATTGTTGTTGACGATATTGATGCACAGCAGCGCTAATGGCTGCTACCACCGCAGGTGAGACGCCATCACTGGCCGACTGTTCAACCCGGGTGACCTTGTCAGCCACTTTCACCGGGAAGAAGCGCTGGATGCTGTAACTCATCAGCTTCAGCAGCAGTACCAGTAAACATAAGAAGGTAAAAACCGCGATCATGCCAATCAGCATCAGGCCTGCCGCTTCCGCGAGTAAATCTGCAACCATAGGTAAATCCTGCACTATTTTCCCATTCTGCTTTCAGTATGACGCAGAACCGCCATCACCGATAATAAATTAGCCTTATAACTACTATTGATATTTCTATACGATTGCCGCTTAACAATCAAGCCAAAGCCGTTTATATTTCCAGACATCTATACGTTTTATTGTGAAAAGGCAAATTTTCCGCCGGAACAATAACCACAGCACAAAACACAACAACACTAAAAATAAAGCCGGTTAAACACCGGCTTTAAGTTTTGACGCTAAATCCTGTAATAACTGCTGCCAGGCCTCACTAAGTGCGGCCACCATCGCCGGATAACCATCGGCATTCAGCGCGACCTGATATTCAAACGGCTGATAATGTTCACGCTCTGCGCTGCTTAAACGATAACGACCACTGAGTACTGCCTGGCCAGCCGCATCAGCGTTAAAGCGATCGATTTCCAGCCATAACTGCCGCGGCGCCGGAGTTGACCCTGTGGCAAGTGGTTGCTGTGGCAAGGCTAACAACAGATATTGGGTAAGTTGCCGCTGCATTTGCTGTTGCAACGCATCCGCCCACAGATGCTGCCGGGCGATCTGATACTCGACCGCCGACTGCTGCAACACCAAACCACTGCCATTCAAATAAGACGCCACCCTAAGCGGCTGGATCTGCAATGCCGGCAGGGGCTGCACTGTTGCCGTTACTGCTGGTAAGGGCGCCAGCTGATAATAGGCAATCTGCACCGGCTGGCTGCTACAGGCGGCCAGCAGCAAACTGAAACTAACTAGCAGGGTTCTCATGGCTTGGCTTTCCTCGGTTGCGGATCGGCTTGCTCACTGGCATTAATCAGTAAGGCGTTACTTTGTTGATTCAGCATTTTCAATACCGGCTGCAACTCGCGTAAGGTTTGCTCCAGCATCTGTAAGTTACTGTCCGCCCGCTCATAGGCGGCAGACCCCGGGCTGACCCCGCTCAGGGCTTGTTGTAACTGCTGTAAACTCTGCTCCAGATTGGCTGGCAGTTGTTGTAGCTCAGGTTGGGTGATAAAGCTCTGCACGCTCTGTAACAGCTGTTCGCTGCTGCTAAGCAGTTGCTCGGTCGCCGCCAGGGTTTGCTGACCCTGAGTTAAGAATTGTTCCAGCTCAAGATTGTTAATTTTATCCAGCGCCAACAGGACTTTCTGCTCGATATTGCTCAGACCGCTGCGCGCAGCCGGCAAGCTGGGATAACCGGCTTGTTTACTCAGGGCCACCTGCTCCTGATAAAGCTGCTGCTGTTTGCTATCAGCCAGTAATTCATTGTTAATATCTAAATCAACGTAGAGGGCACCGGTCAGCAGATTGCCGGTTTTCAGCATCGCATGCAGGCCACGATCGACCGCCTGTTGCAACTCAACGCCCAGTTGCTGCAACGTCAGGTTCTCGTACAGGCGACCGGCTTCAATCCGGATCAGTACCGGCACCCCCTGATTTAAAGACACCTCAAACGGCTTTTCCATGGCAAAGAAAAACGGCACACTGGCTACAGTACCAACCCGCACGCCACGGTATTCCACCGGCGCCCCGGCTTTCAGGCCCCGCACTGATTCGTCAAAAAAGACGATGTATTCAACAAACTGGTTATACATCCCTTCCTGAATACTCTGCCGATCCGGGAATAACTGAAATTCACTGCCATTGGCGGCAGCGGCTCCGGCTGGCCAGCCATCCATCAAGTCAAAGCTGACTCCGCCACTTAAAATAGTGGCCGCAGAGCCGACATCGACCGACAGGCCTTCTGCGGACAAATCAATCGCAATACCGCTACTTAACCAAAAGCGCACGTTTTCAGTGACCAGCGCATCATAGGGCTGGCGGATATACAGCTGATAGCGGGTGCTGCGCTCTGCCAGATCAAACAGGCTACTCTCAACAGTACCGACCTCGTAGCCACGGTATAACACCGGATCGCCAACTGCCAGCCCACGGGTATCGGCGGTTTTCAGCTGTACCCGGATCCCGGGCGCATCTGCCGGTGCCACCGGCGGCGTATTCAATAACGGATGGGTTAGTACCACCCGCGGTGAATCACCGGGCTGTAATTCGATATAGGCACCCGACAACAAGGTATTCAGGCCGGTGATGCCGCCACGGCCAATTTGTGGCTTCACCACCCAGAACTGTGAGCCCTCATTCAATAGTGGCGTTACATTAGGTTTCATCCGGGCTTTGATCATGACCTGAGTCAGATCCTTACTTAGCTCAACCGATACCACCTGCCCGACATCGACACTGCGGTTTTTGATCTGGGTTTTCCCGGCAACGATGCCCTCAGCGTCTTCAGCTATCAGTAACAACATATCGCCCTGTTGCTGCTGATGGTTATAAAGCATCCACAGTCCGATCAACACCGCGGCGATGGGCACCACCCAGATCGGCGACCACTGCCGGATCGGTTTTACTTTTGCCGTATTTTGCGTTTCTGTCACACCTGCTCTCCTGTTCGCGCTGGCTGATCCCACAGCAAGCGCGGATCAAAACTGATCGCTGCCAGCATAGTAATTATCACCACTGCAGCAAAAACCAAGGCCCCGACACCTGGGTAAACACTCATTAACAAGCCAAAGCGCACCAGAGCCGCCAGTATGGCGACCACTAACACGTCGACCATTGACCAACGCCCGACCCAATCCACCAGTAAATAAATGCGGGTAGTCAGTTTACTGCGCACCGCCACCGGTGCCAGCACCAGGTAACAGAGCCAGAACATGATCAGGATCTTGGCGATCGGCACCACCACACTGGCCAGCAGGATCACCAGCGCCACCGGATACTCGCCATCCTGCCACATTAATAAAAAGCCACTGATAATAGTGGAGTCGGTGACATTACCAAAGGACACCGTACGCATAATGGGCAGCAAATTGGCAGGGATATACAAAACGGCGGCCGTCACCAGCAGCGCCAGGGTTTTCTGTAAACTGGCCGGTACCCGCGGATAAACCCGGGTATGGCAGCGCGGACAATGCTGTTGTGCCAGCGGCACTATAGCCGTGCAACAGGGGCAAAGCTTAAGCTGTTGTGATAAGCCGGTTTTGCCTGCCTCCGCCGTCACTGGCACCTTAGGTGCCAGGGCCAGGCGGGACCACATTTCATGGCGGTCGATCACCTGAAAGGTCCGCAAGTGCAGTAAACAAAAAATACAGAATGCCCAAAAACTTAAACCAAGCGAAATATCTGCGTTGGCGACCAGTTTGACAAAGCTAATCAGCAGACCCATTAAAAAGATATCAACCATACTCCAGGGCTTGAGCATAAAGAGCACCCGCGCCACCCAGATCCGCGCCGGTAGCCGGTACAGCATGCCCAGCTTCAGATAGATCACCGCCGCCATGCAGAAAGCCGGCACGGCCTGAATAAATAACCACACCAGAATGGCCAGACTTTGATGGTATTCGGTAAAAAGCACGGCTGAGGTGTCGAAGAAATGCATTTCACTGCGATTACCGGCCACGCCCATACTGATAAAGGGAAACAGGTTGGCCAGCAATAACATAAACAGCGCGGACGCCGCATACAGCACCGGTCTTAATATCGGTTGCACCTGCCGCACATCCAGCTGATGATCACAGCGCTGGCAATGGGCTTGTTCGCCTTCCTGTAGTGGAGGTAGCCACTGTAACAGGTCGCAATGCCGGCAAAGCACCAACTCGCCCTGTTGCTCCGGGGCAGCGGCGTCAATATCATCGTTGATGGTCAGGCTCTGGCTGAAGGACACGGGGTTTCCGGGCTAGAAAGTCGCGCTAAGTATGCCATTTATAGCATATTTCAGCAGGGGGGAGGAATAGGTGGTGGTGTTGAAGTCTCTTCTGACAGAGCATCTTAGATAATCCACCGCATGTTCATATTCCGACTCTGCAGCGTCTTGGTCAGCGCATCCGGCGGTAATCATTCCGTACAACTTTGACGGGACACGCTGTGAATACATCCCCGTGCGGTTACAAACTTCATCCTGAAGTTTGCCCTACGGGCCAGCTAAAGCTGTTCAAATTTGCTCCCGGCAAATTTGTGTCATTTTTCATCCCTGAAAAATACAGTCCCTTACAAAGTGCACGGAATGCTTTCCACCTCGTTTTATATCTGCTGTGTTCTAAGATGTTTTTCGTGACGCCTAACAGATGCTATTTAAGCCCTTAGTTGCGGTAGAATTTTCGTAACAGCAGCAGGGATGCTGCGGAGGCTGAAAGGGCACAGGGATGTGATCCTTGAAGCCGGTGGAGAAAATTACTACCCAGCTAAGGGCGTTGCGCTGGTCTTGACGCTGCAAATGCTTATCATCTGGTTGGAAATAAAAAACCCGCTTAGGTTTTCACCTTAGCGGGTTTTTACGAATATGGCGGACGCGGGGATTGCAGGCGGCTATCCTGCCGCCTGCCCTGCGGGCCAGCTGAAGCTGTCCCAATTTGCTCCCGGCAAATTGGTCGAACCTAACGGAGGTTCTCACCTCCCGCGTCTATTTAGCATTGAGCTGAAAATAAAAAACCCACTTTGGCGTTAACCTTAGTGGGTTTCTTACGAATATGGCGGACGCGGGAGGATTCGAACCTCCGACCGCTCGGTTCGTAGCCGAGTACTCTATCCAGCTGAGCTACGCGTCCATAAACTTTGCATCTTACAATAACAGCGCTTCTTCTCTCGGATGGCGGACGCGGGAGGATTCGAACCTCCGACCGCTCGGTTCGTAGCCGAGTACTCTATCCA
The DNA here is from genome assembly GCF_001704375.1 of Alishewanella sp. HH-ZS. Lineage (NCBI taxonomy): Bacteria > Pseudomonadati > Pseudomonadota > Gammaproteobacteria > Alteromonadales > Alteromonadaceae > Alishewanella > Alishewanella sp. HH-ZS. The sequence goes on from NZ_LZEJ01000001.1 coordinate 44,573, forward strand.
GCTGAGCTACGCGTCCATTCCGAGAAATGGCGGAGATGGAGGGATTCGAACCCTCGATAGAGTTTCCCCTATACACCCTTAGCAGGGGTGCGCCTTCAGCCACTCGGCCACATCTCCGCGCTGTGTTGCGGCGTGTATATTAATGTCTCAGGAAAATAAGTCAAACTATTTTTAGAAACGTACAGTGTGTTTGCCGAGCTTTTAAGCAATTCGCTGTTTAATTGACTTAAAAGCGGCAAAATGACGATTTTAACACTAATGAAATACAGGACGAGGCTTATTCACCTTCGCTGAAATTACCGCCATTGGTATCTTTTTCAGCTTGGATCCGCATATAAATTTCTTCACGGTGAACTGAAATGTCTTTCGGCGCATTAACGCCAATCCGTACCTGATTACCTTTTACACCCAGTACAGTAACGGTTACTTCGTCACCGATCATCAGGGTTTCACCCACTCGACGCGTCAGAATTAGCATGCGATTGCTCCTTTGCCTGTCACCACAGAGCTCTGTCTCTGTGCTGTTATAAGATTAGCGCTGAATCATAGCTCAGCGCCAGTGTATTTAAAACTTTTCTTATATCCGATTATACCGTTAACCGCTTACAGCCGCTCACTAATATAGTCGAATGCCGCCTTTAATACGGCCGGTAGTGCTGCAGTATCGGTGCCACCAGCCTGCGCCATATCTGGCCGGCCACCGCCTTTACCGCCGAGCTGACCTGCTGCCCAGCCAACCAATTGACCGGCATGTACCTTGGCAGTTAAATCACTGCTGACGCCAGCAATTAAACTGACTTTGTCATCATTCACGGTGGCCAGTAACACCACTGAGGAACCAAGTTTGTTCTTCAGCTCATCCAGCAGAGTCCGCAGTGCTTTGGGATCGGTTTGTTCCAGCTGTTGCACCAGCACCTTAACCTCACCCACTTGCTGCACATTCGCCGTTAATGAAGCTCCGGCATAGCTGGCCAACTTGGCCTTTAACTGCTCGATTTCTTTTTCCAGCTGTTTGCTGCGGTCCAGCGTTTGCTGTACCCGCTCGGCCAGACTAAAGGCATCACCTTTTAACAAGCTGGCGGCCTGGCTGATTTGCAGATCTAACTGCTGCAAGTACTGAATGGCGGCCGGGCCACTGACGGCTTCAATCCGCCGCACGCCCGAGGCGATACCGCCTTCGCTGACAATTTTAAAGAAACCAATGTCACCTGTGCGTTCGACGTGTGTACCACCACAGAGTTCAATTGAGAACTCGCCCATGCTCAGTACCCGCACTTCGTCGTCATACTTCTCGCCAAACAGCGCCATGGCGCCGGCTGCTTTCGCCGCTTCAATAGGCATTACGCGCGTCAGCAGTGGCAGGTTCAGTTGGATTTGTTCGTTAACCATTTGCTCCAATTGCTGCAGCTCAGCGGGTTTTACCGCTTCAAAATGCGAGAAGTCAAAGCGCAGCCGCTCCGGGCCAACCAGCGAGCCCTTTTGGGTCACATGCTCACCCAGTACTTTACGCAAGGCAGCATGTAATAAGTGGGTTGCCGAGTGATTTTTACGAATGGCATTGCGCCGCGCCAGATCAATAGTCGCTTCAACCTGATCACCGACCTTTAGCTCGCTACTCGCTTCAACCTTATGGGCAAAGGCTTTGGCAATCTTTTGCGTATCCAGCACCGCTAACACAGCACCGTTCTGCAGCTTAAAGCTACCGGTGTCGCCAATCTGACCACCTGATTCGGCATAGAACGGCGTGCTATCCAGGATCACCAGGCCTGTTTCTCCTGCTGCTAAATGGCTAACCTGCTGACCTTCTTTGATAATTTCCTGTACTCTGGCATTAACAAAATGCTCGGTATAACCGGTAAAGCCGGTTTGTACCGCTGATGTCAGTTGCTGATTATAGTCCAGACCAAAGTTACTGGCTTGCTGCGCCCGCTTGCGCTGCTCAGCCATGGCGGCATCAAAACCCGCCTGGTCAATGCTCAGGCCACGCTCACGTGCCACGTCATTGGTCAGGTCTACCGGGAAGCCGTAGGTATCGTACAGTTTAAACACCAGCGCGCCCGGAATTTCTGTGCCGGCAAGGCCCGACAGCTCTTCATCCAGGATCTGTAAGCCCCGCTCCAGCGTTTTGCCAAACTGCTCCTCTTCCTGTTGCAGCGCTTTTTCAATAATCGCCTGTTTCGCCCGCAGTTCAGGGTATGCATCACCCATTTCAGCAGCCAAAGCAGCGACTAACTTATAGAAAAAGGCGCCCTTGGCACCCAGCTTATTACCGTGACGCACAGCGCGGCGGATAATCCGGCGTAGTACATAACCACGACCTTCATTCGATGGCATCACACCATCGACAATTAAAAAGGCGCAGCTGCGAATATGGTCAGCCACCACCCGCAGCGATTTGTCTGTCAGATCGGTAGCACCGGTGGCTTCAGCTGCGGCTTTGATCAGCGCAACAAAGGTATCAATCTCGTAGTTGCTGTGTACGTGCTGCAAAATGGCGGCGATCCGCTCCAGCCCCATACCGGTGTCGACACTGGGTTTTGGCAAGGGTTGCATTTCACCGCTGGCCAGGCGGTTAAACTGCATAAAGACGATATTCCAGATCTCGATAAAACGATCGCCATCTTCTTCCGCAGAGCCCGGCGGGCCACCCCAGATATGGTCGCCGTGGTCATAGAAAATTTCAGTACAAGGACCACAAGGGCCGGTATCTCCCATCGCCCAGAAGTTATCTGAGGCATAGGGTGCACCCTTGTTATCACCAATGCGGATAATCCGCTCAGCGGGTACGCCAATCTCATTTAACCAGATATTGTAGGCTTCATCGTCCGTGGCATAGACAGTGACCAGTAACCGCTGTTTCGGCAGTTTTACTACCTCGGTTAAAAACTCCCAGGCATACCGAATCGCATCCTGTTTAAAATAATCACCAAAGCTGAAGTTGCCTAACATTTCAAAAAAGGTATGGTGACGGGCGGTATAACCGACGTTCTCTAAATCATTATGCTTACCACCGGCGCGCACGCAGCGCTGTGCGGAGACAGCACGACTGTAACTGCGCTGATCCTGGCCCAGAAACACGTCTTTAAACTGCACCATGCCAGCATTAGTAAATAACAGGGTGGCATCGTTGCCGGGGATCAGCGAACTGCTTGGCACTACGCTGTGCGCTTTACTGGCAAAGAAGTCTAAAAAGGCTTGCCGGATTGCGGCGGATGTCATACTCATGAAAAATCCTGTTTAATTAATCAGCTATTATTACCTAACACAGCACGGATCTGCTCGCTGCTAAAACCGCGACGCTGCAGATACGCCATACGCTTCATTTTATCCTGATAATCAGCAATCGCTTTATCAGCAAATTTTTTCTGATAGGCGGCTTCGGCCAGGGCCCACCAATCTATTTCCAATTGCTCCGCCAGCGCGCTCAGCTCAGCTGCGGTGATTTGATGCTGCCGAGCTTCCTGCTGAATGTACTGATAGCCATAGCCCTGGCGACAGCGACTGCGCAGTAGCATTTCCAGAAAACGCTGTTCATTCTGATAGCCTTGCTGCTGACACCAGTCCAGTACTGTCTCAGCTTCTGCGCCTGAAGCGCCTTTTTGCAGGAGCTTTTGTTTCAGCTCTGCCCGGCTATGCTCCCGGCGGCTTAACCAACCGATCGCGGTTTTTCGCCAGGTTGCCAGCGTGTCCATACTCAGACCTCCAGCACTGCGTCCTTGCCCGCCGCCAGTTTTAACGCAAACAATTCGTTAAACGACAGAAAGAACGCAATGTTCAATAGCGGCACCACGACGACTAACCCCAGTAACATGGTGGGTACCGTTAACAATAACAAACCCAGGCTGAGTAAGCCAAATAACAACAGCGCCGGTATATTGCGCCAACATGCCAGAAAACTGGCCTGTAAAATTAATAACACCCGTTGTTCTTTCAAAAAGTAAGCAATAGCAACGGCATAGGCAAACAGCATGGTCGTAATTAACAAGCCGGCGACTAACAAAATCATCTGCAGCAGTAACAAGGGTTCTTGCTCACCACTTTGTTGGGCATTCACCATCGCAGTGTACAGATGTTCCCGGAAGTGCATTAGCGGCACACTGAGCAGAAAATTCAACGCCGCGATCATAATCAGGACTTGCCGGCAAAACGCCTGCTGAAACGGCCTAAACAGCCACATAATGTCAATTTTTTGCTGTTGCTGAACGCCAACAATGGCGCCATAGAGCCCGGCCGTCAGAAAGGGGCTGGCAAAAACAGCAATGATAAAAGTCAGCGTAAATTGTGCCGCCAGAAATGTGAAGACGAAGGTCAGCAACAGCATTTGAATAAACACCAGTGGGTATTGTTTAAAGATTTCCCAGGCCTGCTTAATCCAGCCGATAGCCGCATTGGCCGGTAAGCGTCTGATAATCAATTTTATCTGAAACGGCTTTTCCACTCTTGCTCCACAGTTTAGTTCAGCGTCGCGCCGAAAAATAGCGCTATCATACTGCAAACGCTGCACAATTAAGAGCCTGTTCTGTGGAAAAAGCCGGCTAAAGACCGAAATCCGGCCCGCGGGCTGACAGCACCGGCGATAAGCGTTAAGATGCCGTTGTTGATTTGTTGCTCACAGAAACGGAGTTCATCTTGTTGCGCACTTTGCTGATCTGCCTGCTGCTCTTTATTGGCGCTGTGTCCAGTGGCTATGCCGCCCCACTACATAGCCAGGGCATCCCGCTGCTCCAGAACTTCAAGCCCAAAGATTACGCAGCGGGAACCCAGAATTGGGCATTACTGCAGGATAGCTCTGGCTTAATTTATGTTGCCAATAACGTCGGCATCCTCGAATACGATGGCGTAAACTGGCGCACCATTCAAACCGCTAATAAATCAGTTGCCCGCTCTCTAGCCCTGGCACCAGATGAACGCATCTATGTTGGCGCCAAAGGGGAGGTCGGTTATCTGACGGCACCGCAGAGCGGTGGCCGGCATTATGTCTCGCTGACAGCTGAGCTACCCGAGAGCTACCGCGATTTTCAGGACGTGCGGCAAACCTTTGTTACCCCGGATGGGGTCTTTTTTATCAGTCGCCAATATGTGCTGCAATGGCAGCAGCAACAGTTTCGTATCTGGACTACCGACAGCGCCTTTCTGAAAGCCTTTTGGGTTCAACAACGTTTGCTGATCCGCGATCAGCAGCAGGGGTTACTGCAATGGCAGGATCAGGGGTTTGTGCCACTGCCAAACGGTGACTTTTTCCGCGACAAGGCAGTGTTCTTTCTCGAAGCCTTTGACGAACAAACACTATTAATTGGTACCCGCGACCACGGTTTCTTTCTCTGGCGAGACGGTCAGATCAGTCCATGGGCAACCGCCGTTGACCAACAACTGCAACAGGCTGAAATTTACAGTGGCTTAACGCTGCAAAATGGCCATTTTGCTATCGGTACCGTGCACGGCGGCCTGTTTATTCTGGATCGTCAGGGAAGGCTGGTAGATCGGATCACCAAGGCCTCCGGCTTACATGATCAAAATGTGCGGGCCATGGCGCAGGATCATCAGGCCGGGCTTTGGCTGGCACTGGATCATGGTTTAGCCCGCATTGCCTTGGGTTCAGCTCTATCGGTTTTTAACAGTGCCAGAGGCTTAGAGGGTAATGTCTTTGCAATTCACCGTCACCAACAACATCTTTATGCCGCTACCAGCCTGGGCCTGTTCCGGCTGGAGCAAGCCGATAATCTGGACGCCTACTTCAGACGGGTTGAACCGATACGGCAACAAAGCTGGGATTTTTTGAGTTTTGAGCAGCAATTGCTGGCCGCCACTAATAGTGGTGTCTACCGGCTGCAACCAACTGGCCCGGAGCTGATCCGACGCTCAGAACTGGCATCAAAAGTGCTGGTTCGCTCACAGCTGGTGCCAGAACGGGTGTATATTGGCTTGCAAGATGGCTTAGCCACTATGCGTCTGGAGGACGGCGAATGGCGGGATGAAGGTAAGGTACCCGGCGTGCACGGTAACTTAAATTCTATCGTCGAAATGCCGGATGGCCAACTCTGGCTTGGCACCCTGGCACACGGCCTTTATCGTTTGCAGTTACCAGCCGAGTGGCAGGGAGGCAGTTCAGTGCCATTATCACTGAGCCATTATGATAAAAGCCATGGTCTGCCCAGTCTGAATCGGAATAGTGTGCATCTGTTACATGATCAGTTGTATTTTGCCACGGTCAGGGGCTTATTTCGGTTCCACGCTAATGAGAGCCAATTTCGTTTAGATCCAACCTTTGGCGCTTTATTCAGTGGCGAACAGCCATGGATCCGCGATCCCCTGATGGATGCCGCCGGACGGCTTTGGATGTTAATCTGGGATAATACCGCCGGCACCCGCCATGCCGGTGTTGCCCTGCCCAAAGCAGATGGCAGCTATCAATGGACAACCAGCAGCTTACAGCCGCTGGCGGATATTCCGCTGGATACCATCCTGCTTGATCAACAATTAGTGTGGTTTGGTGGCGCCGAAGGTATTTTCCGCTTTGTCGCCGATCAGTTTCAGGCCCCGCAACCAAAGCCCCCGTTACTGCGGCAGTTGACCAGCAGTGATGGCGAGCGACTCTATGATGGTGGACCGGTTCCCGCCGGACTCAGCTTGCAACCAGAGCAAAATAACCTGCGTTTTAGTTACAGCAGCCCGAACTTTGATCACCTGCAGGCAGAGCAGTTGCAAGTCAGGCTGTTCGGGCATGACGACAGCTGGTCGGCCTGGAGCTTAGAGCCCTATCGCGACTACACCAATCTGCCACCCGGCGAGTATCGCTTTGAGATCCGGGCTCGCAATGCTGCCGGCCAGATCAGTAGTGCCGATGCCCTGCATTTCCGTATTCTCGCGCCCTGGTATCAAAGTCGCTGGCTATATGCTGCACTCGCGCTGCTGTTTGTGCTGTCAATGATGCTGTTAATGAAGTGGCGCACTCATAGCCTGCTGCGTGAGCAGCAGCGTCTGGCAGCCCTAGTTTCCCAGCGTACCGAACATTTACAGCAAACCTTATCGGAGTTGGAGGCAGCACGACGGCGGGCAGAGGCAGCTACCCAGGCCAAAAGTCAGTTTCTGGCCAATATCAGCCATGAATTACGCACGCCGCTTAATGCCGTACTGGGTTTTGCTGAACTGGCACAGCAGAGCAAAGCCATTAGCGATAAGCAACTGTATCTGGGGCGGATCCGTAATGCCGGAAAAATACTGTCCAGCATTATTAATGACCTACTGGATTTCTCTAAAGCCGAAGCCGGAAAAATTCAGTTGGAGCAACTGCCGTTTAAATTACAGGACTGTATTGAGCAGGTCGTTACCTTGTTTAGTGCGCAGTTAGCCGACAAAAAACTGCCACTGCAACTGAATCTGGCGCCGGATCTGCCAGCACAGCTGGTTGGTGATCCACTGCGTTTGAGTCAGGTGTTGATTAATCTGCTGAGCAATGCGGTTAAATTTACTGAACGTGGCGCTATCCGGTTGACAATCAGCCTGCTGACCACCTCTGACGAGCGGCTATGTCTGCTGTTCAGCCTGGCCGATACTGGTATCGGCATTAGTGAGACACAGCAACAGCAGCTGTTCCAGGCTTTTAATCAGGGGGATCAGAGTATTAGCCGTCAGTATGGGGGCACTGGTCTTGGACTGGCAATCAGTAAGCGTTTGGTTGAGCTGATGCACGGCCAGATCCAATTGCAAAGCCAACCCGGTGTCGGCACGACGGTGAGCTTTACGGCTTACTTTAGCAAGGCAAAACTGCCTGCGGCCAATCCTCACAGTAGCGAAGCCCCTGCGGAGCCATCGCTGATTAGCGCTGAACCCTATGACGGCAACCCACTGCTGGTCGTCGATGACAACTATTACAATCAGCAATTACTGAAACTGATGCTGGATAAACTGGGGTATCCCTGCCTGGTTGCCAGCAGCGGCGAAGAGGCGCTGCTGCTGCTAGCGCAACAGCAGGTATCTTTAGTGCTGCTGGATATTGAGATGCCGGCGATGAATGGCTATCAAACCTTGCAGGCGATCCGTCAGTTGCCAGGGCGGCAGCAGCTGCCGGTGATCGCTGTCACCGGCCATACAGCAGTGCAACTGGGAGAACGGCAAGGTCAGCTGCAGTTTGATGATATGCTGACCAAGCCTTTCAGTCTTGCCAGTCTGCAGCAACAGCTGACCAAGTTTCTGCGCTAGCGCAGATTCGGCGCCAGCCAGCTTTCGGCCTGTTGCTCGCTCCAGCCTTTGCGCTGTGCGTAATCCGCCAGCTGATCGCGGTCGATTTTACTGACGGCAAAATACTTGCTGTCCGGGTGGGCGAAGTACCAGCCACTGACCGCAGCACCCGGCCACATGGCATAGCTTTCGGTGAGCTGCATCTGAATTTGCGCCGGCACATCCAATAGCTGAAATAAGGTGCCTTTCTCGGTATGTTCCGGGCAGGCCGGATAGCCGGGCGCGGGTCGGATCCCCTGATACAGCTCGCGGATCAGTTGTTCATTATCCAGCTGTTCATTGGCGGCATAACCCCAATATTCGCGCCGGACTTTTAAATGCAGATACTCTGCCAGCGCTTCGGCCAAACGATCGGCCAGCGCCTTGACCATAATGCTATTGTAATCATCATGTGCTGCCGCATACTGCGCCGCCAGCTCATCAGCACCAAAGCCGGTCGTCACCGCAAAGGCACCCACATAGTCCGCAATGCCGGAGCCAACAGGGGCAACAAAATCTGCCAGACTACAATTCGGCGCATTATTCCGTAGCGCCAGTTGCTGTCGCAGATTATGCAGGCGGCAGCGCTCGGTGGTGCGGCTGTCATCCTGGTAGATGATAATATCATCGCCATCACTGTTGGCCGGGAAAAAGCCAAAGGCCGCTTTACCACTAATCAGGTTCTCTTTGATCATCTGATCCAGTAGCGCATTGGCATCCTGATACACCTTCCGCGCTTCCAGCCCAACTTCAGCATGTTGCAAAATCGCCGGAAACTTGCCAGACAGCTGCCAGGTCAGGAAAAACGGTGTCCAGTCGATGTAGTCGCGCAGTACCTGTAAATCAACCTGCTGCCAGTAATGTACACCAGGCTGTTTCGGCGCTGGCGCTACTTTCGTTAAATCCAGATGGAATTTATTCTGCCGTGCCTCGGCCAGACTCAGCATCCGCTCACCAGGCCGGCTGCGTTGGTGCTGCTCTACCGCAATACGATATTCCTCTGCCACCCGTGCCAGATAGGCCGGTTTATGTTCGGCGCTGATTAAGGATTGCACTACGGAGACGCTACGCGAAGCATTAGGCACATACACCACGCCATGCGCATAATGCGGCGCAATCTTAACTGCAGTGTGCGCTTTAGAGGTAGTGGCACCACCAATCAACAACGGCACGCTAAACCCTAGCCGGGTCATTTCTTTCGCCACATGCACCATCTCATCCAGCGACGGCGTAATCAAACCCGATAAGCCAATCACATCAACCTGCTGCTCTTTAGCTACCCGCAGAATTTCCGCGCAGGACACCATCACACCCAGATCGATAACCTCAAAGTTATTACACTGCAGCACCACGCCGACGATATTTTTGCCGATATCGTGCACATCGCCTTTTACCGTTGCCAGCAGGATTTTACCCTGCGCCCGGCCACCGGCTTTCTCCTGCTCAATATAGGGTTGCAGGTAAGCAACAGCTTTTTTCATCACCCGTGCTGACTTGACCACCTGCGGCAGAAACATCTTGCCTTCCCCAAACAGATCGCCGACGACGTTCATGCCATCCATCAGCGGGCCTTCAATCACATGCAGTGGTCGCTCTGCCTGCTGCCGGGCATCTTCGGTGTCCTGCTCGATAAAATCGGTAATGCCTTTTACCAGCGCATGCTCCAGCCGTTTATTTACCGGCAGGCTGCGCCAGGCATCATCCACTTTCTCGGCGACACTGCCATCGCCTTTAAACTGCGCAGCAATCTCTAACAAGCGTTCGGTGGCATCCGGACGGCGATTTAGAATCACATCCTCTACCCGCTCCCTGAGCAAGGGCGGGATATCGTCATACACCGCCAGCTGACCCGCATTAACGATGCCCATATCCATACCGGCCGCAATAGCATGGTATAGAAATACTGAGTGGATGGCTTCGCGCACCGGATCGTTACCACGAAACGAGAACGACACATTGGATACACCGCCGGAAATCTTGGCATAAGGGCAAAGGCGCTTGATTTCACGGGTCGCCTCAATAAAGTCCACCGCGTAGTTGTTGTGCTCTTCAATACCGGTCGCCACCGCGAAAATATTGGGGTCAAAAATGATATCTTCAGGCGGAAAACCAATTTGCTCAGTCAGGATCTTGTAAGCGCGTTGACAGATTTCGACTTTTCGGGCCTTGGTATCAGCTTGCCCCACCTCGTCAAACGCCATCACCACCACAGCCGCGCCATAGCGGCGCAACAACTTTGCCTGCTGTAAAAAGCTCGCTTCGCCTTCTTTCAGCGAAATCGAGTTCACTACCGCCTTACCCTGAATACACTTTAGCGCCGCTTCAATCACGTCCCACTTCGAGGAGTCGACCATAATCGGCACCCGGGCGATATCCGGCTCTGCTGCCAGCAGCGTTAAATAGCGCACCATAGCAGCCTTGCTGTCCAGCATCCCCTCATCCATATTGATGTCAATGATCTGGGCGCCGTTTTCAACCTGTTGCCGTGCCACATCCAGCGCCGCTTCGAAATCGCCTTTTAATATCAGTTTTTTAAATTTCGCCGAGCCGGTAACATTAGTCCGCTCGCCGATATTGATAAATCTTGCCTGCTGTTGCATTACCACTCCACCGCAAAGGCTTCTAGGCCGGCCAGATGAAAACTATGATCGGCCGCTTTTGGTTGCCGCGGCGGCGCATCTTTTACCGCTTCGGCAATGGCTTTAATATGCTCTGGCGTGGTACCACAGCAGCCACCGACGATATTTAAAAAGCCCTGTTTGGCCCAATCAGCAATTTCTGCTGCCATCGCCTCAGCGCCTAAATCATATTCGCCAAACTCATTCGGCAAACCTGCATTGGGATGCACCGAGACATAAGCTTCGGAAATGGTGGCCAGGGTTTCGACATAAGGACGCAGCAAATCCGGCCCCAGCGCGCAGTTCAGGCCAAAGGTCACCGGCTTGACATGCGCCAGCGAATAATAAAAAGCTTCGGTCGTTTGGCCGGACAGCGTGCGGCCCGAGGCATCGGTGATGGTACCCGAAATCATCACCGGTAACTCCAGCTGCAGCTCTTCAAACACCTCCAACACGGCAAAGGCTGCGGCCTTGGCATTCAGCGTATCGAAAATGGTTTCCAGCATAATAATATCGGCGCCACCTGCAATCAGCGCCCGGGTCGATTCCTTGTAAGCAAGCACTAACTCATCAAAGCTGACATTGCGAAACCCCGGATCGTTAACGTCTGGCGAAATCGAGGCAGTACGGTTAGTAGGTCCTAACACACCGGCGACAAAACGGGGTTTGTCAGGTTGCAGTGCTGTGACTTCGTCACAAACCCGCCGCGCCAGTGCCGCCGCCTCACGATTGATCCGCTCTGACAGGTGCGCCATCTGATAATCATGCATCGCAATGGTGGTGGCGTTAAAAGTATTGGTTTCAATAATGTCCGCCCCGGCCAGCAAGTATTGCCGGTGAATATCGGCAATAAGTTCCGGCTGAGTAAGCACTAACAAATCGTTGTTACCTTTGAGATCGCACGGCCAATCCGCGAACTCCGCGCCGCGATAACCGGCTTCATCCAGGCGGTGCTGTTGGATCATGGTGCCCATAGCGCCATCCAGCACCAAAATACGTGAGGCCAGCAGCTGGCGTAGTTGCTGTGGCGTTAAACGAAGCTTTGTCATTAACTGTTGCCTATCTGATTCAGGTCAAAGGGCGTAGCCTGGTAAACATAATAGTTTAACCAGTTACTGAATAATAAAAAGGCGTGCGCCTGCCATAATTTTAGCGGCCCCTGGGCCGGATCATTATTCCGGTAGTAGTTTTCCGGTAAACGCGGCGCCAAACCGGCCGCCAGGTCACGTTGATACTCATCATCCAGCGTGGTCAGATCATATTCCGGATGCCCGGTAACAAAGATCCGGCTACCACTGCTGTTTTGCAGCAAATAGGCTCCGGTGACATCGGCCTCAGCCAGGATATGCAAATCATCATGCTGTTGGTATTTTTGTTTTGGCACCTGCGCATAACGCGAATGCGGCACCAGAAATTGCTGATCAAAGCCGCGCAGCAGCGGGCTCAACGGCTGTACTACGTCTTGCCAGTAAACACCGGATAATTTCTCGCCGCGAATTTCCCGCTGTAAGCCGTAGTAATGATACAGCGCAGCATGGGCGGCCCAACATAAAAATAGCGTCGAGGTAACATGGGTATCCGCCCAGCGCAGGATCTCACCAAACTGCTGCCAGTAGGTGACATCTTCGTAATCGACCAGCCCCAGCGGCGCCCCGGTAATAATCAGACCATCATATTTCTGCCCCTGCACATCAGAAAAGTAACGATAGAAGCAGTTTAAATGGCTCTCCGGTGTATGTTTACTGACATGATCATCGATGCGGATCAGCTCAATATCCAGCTGCAGCGGGCTATTCGCTAATAAACGTAGTAACTGAATTTCAGTCACAATTTTATTGGGCATTAAATTCAGAATCGCGATCCGTAATGGCCGGATATCCTGGGCTGCCGCCCGGCTCTCGGTCATTACAAAGACATTTTCTGCTGATAAGGCTTCTACTGCAGGTAACTGGTCAATCACTTTAATAGGCATAGCTGGCTCCGCCTGTGGCTAGCACCATACTGAACCTGAGTCTGGTTAGTCAGCTGGCACCCCTGATAACTTCTATACGTTTAGACGTCTAAATAAGGCGTATTATGCCGTACTATGCCAGAAAAGCAACAGCCGTCTGTCGACGGCTGTAAAGTGGTGGCTAAGGTCTGAGTTAATCCCGCTAAAAACAAAACTCCGGTGCATTTCGCTACCGGAGTCCTGAAAACTGAGACGCTGTGGTAAAGACTTATAGCTCTTCCGGCTCTGGCATCTCCATCACATCGTCAGTAGCGACGGCTTCGCCCGGCTTTAATAACAGCCGCGCCCGCAGCTCTTTTTCAATTTCATCTGCCACCGCAGGGTTATCCTGCAAGAACTTCATGGCATTAGCTTTACCCTGACCAATCTTATTGCCCTGATAAGCGTACCAGGCGCCAGACTTATCAACTAAGCCTTGCTGTACGCCCAGGTCAATCAGCTCACCCAGTTTGTTGATACCGGCGCCATACTGAATAATAAATTCAGCTTGTTTGAATGGCGGAGCTACTTTGTTTTTTACTACCTTAACCCGGGTTTCGTTACCGGTAATTTCATCGCCTTCTTTTACCGAGCCAATACGACGGATATCTAAACGTACTGAGGCATAGAATTTCAGCGCATTACCGCCGGTGGTGGTTTCCGGGTTACCAAACATTACACCGATCTTCATCCGGATCTGGTTGATAAAGATACACAGGGTATTGGAGCGTTTGATATTGGCAGTCAGTTTACGCAGTGCCTGTGACATTAAGCGGGCCTGTAAACCCATATGGCTGTCACCCATGTCACCTTCAATTTCTGCTTTCGGCGTTAAGGCGGCGACCGAGTCCACGATCACCACGTCTACGGCGGCAGAACGCACCAGCATGTCGCAGATTTCCAGTGCCTGCTCACCGGTATCTGGCTGAGAAACTAACAGCTTATCGACATCCACGCCTAATTTCTTCGCATACACCGGATCCAACGCATGTTCGGCATCGATAAAAGCACAGGTTTTACCGCTACGCTGTGCTTCGGCAATCACCTGCAGCGTTAAGGTGGTTTTACCGGAGGACTCAGGACCATAAATTTCCACAATCCGGCCATAAGGTAAACCGCCAATGCCCAGTGCAATATCCAGCCCCAGTGAGCCGGTGGATACCGCTTCAATATCCAGGGCAGTGCTGTCGCCCAGCCGCATAATAGAACCTTTACCGAACTGGCGTTCAATCTGGCTTAGTGCCGCACTTAATGCCTTTTGTTTGTTGTCGTCCATTGGTCGCTCCGGAGAAATTAGGTTAAGCCTTTAACAACTGTATGAGCATACAGTAGTCTAGTTTGTTGGGGCTGTCAATAACAAGATGCATTGTCTGAGCGCATGTTCAATCGCCTGCTGGCGGATCTGCTGCCGGTCGCCAGCAAAATGCAATTGCTGAGTGCTGACAGTCCCGTCGATACTAAAACCGAAACAGACGGTACCGACCGGCTTCTTTGCCGTGCCACCGGTAGGGCCGGCAATGCCGGAGATGGCAAGCGCAATGCTGGCGCCCGCCGCCTGGGCTGCGCCACTGGCCATCTCGGCTACCGTTTGCTCACTGACAGCGCCATATTGTAATAGCGTTGCGCTGCGCACCCCTAACAATTGCTGCTTGGCTTTATTGCTGTAGGTAACAAAGCTGCGGTCAACATAGGCTGAGCTGCCGGCTACTGCGGTCAGCCAGTAGGCAACCCCACCACCGGTGCAGGATTCTGCAGTGGTGATACTGGCTTTTTTCCGTAATAATAGCTGCCCTAGTTCAGTGGCAAGCGCTAAGCTTGTTGTTTCCGCTGTCATATTTGATCCAACAGGAAGTGTTAGCACCATTATGCCGTCAGACCAGAAACCGGAGCAAGCGTTAAGCAATCATACCCCGATGATGCAGCAATATCTGGCACTGAAAAGCCAGCATCCGCAGATCTTATTGTTTTACCGGATGGGTGATTTTTACGAACTTTTTTATGAAGATGCGAAAAAGGCTGCCGCCCTGTTAGATATTTCGCTGACCAAACGCGGTCAAAGCGCCGGTGAACCAATCCCGATGGCCGGTGTGCCCTATCATGCCGTTGAAGGTTATCTGGCGCGTCTGGTGCAATTGGGTGAGTCGGTCGCCATTTGCGAACAGATCGGCGATCCGGCGACCAGCAAGGGGCCGGTAGAGCGCAAGGTGGTGCGGATTGTTACCCCGGGCACCGTGACCGACGAGGCGTTGCTGAATGAGCGGCAGGATAATTTACTCTGTGCCATCAGTGAGAGTCGCAGCCACTTTGGTCTGGCGCAACTGGATCTGACCAGCGGCCGTTTTTTGCTGAATCAGGTCAGTCATGCCGATGATTTGGCCGCCTTGCTGCAACGGCTGAATCCGGCCGAATTGCTCTATCCGGAAAACTTTAGTCTACCGCACCTGACCGAACGCAAAGGCGCCCGCCGCCGTCCGGTATGGGAGTTTGAACTGGCCAGTGCCGAGCGCTTACTGTGCCAGCAATTTGGCACCCGCGATTTACAGAGCTTTGGCGTGTTGGAAGCGCCGGTTGCGCTGATGGCCGCCGGCTGTTTGATGCAATATGTCAAAGATACCCAGCGCGCTCAGTTACCGCATTTACGCAGTATCGCACTGGAGCGGCCGGATGATTTTATCGTGCTGGATGCCGCCACCCGCCGCAATCTGGAATTAACCCATACCTTAAGTGGGCAAACTGAGCATACGCTGGCGGCTGTACTGGATAAAACCCAGACTGCCATGGGCTCCCGCTTACTAAAGCGCTGGATCCATGCGCCGCTGCGTAACCACACTCAGCTTAATCAGCGGCTGGATGCGGTACAGGAACTGACAGAGGATTTTCAGGCGCTGCAGCCCTCACTAAAGCAAATCGGCGATATCGAGCGGATCCTGGCCCGGCTGGCCCTGCGCAGCGCCCGGCCCCGCGATTTTGCCCGGCTGCGCCAGGCGCTAACCGAGCTGCCAGAGCTACAGCAGCAGTTACTGCATGCCAACAGTCAGTTGCTACAGCAGCATCAGCAGGCCACCCTGCCGGTGCCGGAGCTGGCTGAATTATTACAACGCGCTATCGTCGAGTCACCACCAGTGCTGATCCGTGATGGCGGCGTCATTGCTCCGGGCTATCATGCCGAACTGGATGAATGGCGGGCGCTGGCTGAAGGTGCCACCGACTACTTACAGCAACTGGAGCTGCGCGAGCGTGAGCGTACCGGTATTAGTTCGTTAAAAGTCGGCTTTAACAAGATCCATGGTTTTTATATCGAAACCGGTCGCAGTGCTGATACCAGGGTGCCGCCGGAATATGTGCGCCGGCAAACGCTGAAAAATAATGAACGCTATATTATTCCGGAGCTAAAAGAATACGAAGATAAGGTACTGGGTAGCCAGAGTAAGGCGCTGACGCTGGAAAAACAGCTTTATGACGCGCTGTTTGACGCCGTGAGCCCCTATCTGGCGCAGCTGCAACAGCTGGCTCAAGCCTTATCTGAGCTGGATGTGCTCTGCAGCTTTGCCGAGTGTGCGGTGCTGTATCAGTATTGCCGGCCGCTGTTAACTGAGCAGATCGGTATTCAACTGACCCAGGCACGGCATCCGGTGGTGGAGCGGGTGCTAAAGGCGCCCTTTATTGCCAATCCGTTGCAATTAGACGCCTCACGGCGGATGCTGATGATCACCGGCCCCAATATGGGCGGTAAATCAACCTATATGCGGCAAACCGCCCTGATTGCTCTAATGGCCGCCATCGGCAGCTTTGTGCCGGCAAAGCAGGCAGTAATTGGCCCTATTGATCGGATTTTCACCCGGATTGGTGCCTCTGATGATCTGGCGTCCGGCCGCTCGACCTTTATGGTGGAGATGACGGAAACCGCGACCATTCTGCATCATGCTACGGCACAAAGTCTGGTATTGATGGATGAAATTGGCCGTGGCACCAGTACCTATGATGGCCTGAGTCTGGCCTGGGCCTGTGCCGACTATCTGGCCAATCAACTGCAGGCGTTAACCCTGTTTGCTACCCATTATTTTGAACTGACCAGTCTGGCGCAGCAATTACCTGCCGTCGCTAATGTCCATCTGGATGCGGTTGAGCACGGTGATGGCATTGTATTTATGCATCATGTGCAGGAAGGCGCCGCCAGCAAGAGTTTTGGCCTGCAGGTCGCCCAGCTGGCCGGGGTGCCAAGACCGGTGATTCAACTGGCACGACAGAAACTGCGGCAGTTAGAACAAAACGGGCCAGCGACGACGCCTGAACCTGTGACCCAACTGGAATTACTGGCGCCGGAGCATCCGCTGCTGGCTCAGCTACGTCAGCTAAATCCGGATGAACTGAGTGCCCGCCAGGCGTTGGATTATCTGTATCAACTGAAACAACAGCTGGACATTTGATGGGCAGCAGAATGCGTCTTAATGATTGGAGCCTGTCGGCCGTGGTGGCCGGTTTTGTTGCGGTGCTGGTTGGCTTTGCCAGTTCAGTGGCGATTGTGTTTCAGGCAGCAGCAGCGGCCGGTGCCGACAACGCCGTAATGGCGTCCTGGCTGTTGGCATTGGGTATAGGGATGGCGCTGACCTGTATTGGTCTGTCCTGGTATTACAAGGCCCCGGTGATTACCGCCTGGTCAACGCCAGGCGCCGCGCTGCTGGCCACCAGCCTGCAAGGTCTGACGCTGGCGGAAGCGACCGGGGTCTTTATCTTTACTGCATTACTTGGGCTACTCATTGGCTTAAGCGGCATGTTTGAACGCCTGACCCGGCTGATCCCACTGCCACTGGCCAGCGCCATGCTGGCCGGCATACTGCTGCAATTTGGCTTTGCCATCTTTAGCAGTCTGCAACAGCAACTGTTGTTGGTCGGCGCCATGTGTTTAACCTACCTGCTTGCCAAAGCCCTGC
Source organism: Alishewanella sp. HH-ZS (assembly GCF_001704375.1). Classification (NCBI taxonomy): domain Bacteria; kingdom Pseudomonadati; phylum Pseudomonadota; class Gammaproteobacteria; order Alteromonadales; family Alteromonadaceae; genus Alishewanella; species Alishewanella sp. HH-ZS. Next base: position 62,329 of record NZ_LZEJ01000001.1, read on the forward strand.
TGCCACGGTACGCCATCCTGGCAGTATTAGGCTGTGGTTTACTGCTGGTTTGGCTCGGCGGTGAGCTCGACCTCTCCGCCGTCAAGCTGACACTGGCAACACCGGTATGGGTTACGCCGGCGTTTTCGCTATCGGCGTTGCTGGGGATGGGTTTACCGCTGCTGCTGGTAACCATGGCGTCACAAAATATTCCCGGTGTCGCAGTGTTACGTGCCAGTGGTTATCAGACACCGGTATCGCCACTGATTAGCAGCACGGCGCTAAGCACGCTGCTGCTGGCGCCGCTGGGCGCGTTTTCGATTAACCTGGCGGCCATAACTGCAGCGATCTGTAGTGGTAATGAAGCGCATCCAGACAGCAGCAAACGCTATATTGCCGGCATCGCTGCCGGGCTCTTTTATCTGCTGTTTGGCCTGGCCGGCGCCACTGTGGTCGCGCTGTTTGCAGCCTTCCCTACTGAGATGGTAGCCGCGCTGGCCGGGCTGGCGCTGCTGGGTACCATAGCCGCTAACCTGCAAAGCTGTACTGCCGATGCTGAGTATCGGGAAGCCGCCGTAATTACCCTGCTGGTCACCGCATCTGGCGCCAGTTTGTTTGGCATTGCCTCGGCGTTCTGGGGCTTAGTGGCCGGGGCCGTCACGGTCTTAATCCAACGCCTGACACGGCGAACTGACGGCGGCTAAGGCTTGCTGTCAGAGCGGATTCCGCGCTAAGCTCCTGCCTCTCTGATCTTATCAATAACAACAAAAAGGATGCAGCATGCGCTTAGCGAAACTGGCCTCTCTGGTCTCCGCCCTCTTGCTCAGTGGTACTCTCAGTGGTACTGCCCTGGCACAAAGCAAAGTCGTGACCGAAGCGGAAGCCCGGGCTTTACATCAGCAAATTCTGACTATTGATACCCATGTCGATATCGGCCGTGGCTATGCGACGCACCTGCTCGATCCGGGTGGCTTTACCAAAGCCCAGGTCGATCTGCCCAAGATGCGTGCCGGCGGCCTGGATGCGGTGTTTCTGATCGTTTATGTGGGTCAGGGAGCCCTGACCCCGGAGGCTTATCAGCAAGCTGCCGCCACTGCCGAGAATAGCTATCAGGCCATAATGCGGATGATCCGTGCCTATCCGGAGCAGGTTGGGCTGGCGAAAACGGCTGCCGAAGTTGAAGCCCTGCATGCTGCAGGTAAACGCATTGTGCTGCTGGGGATGGAGAATGCTTATCCGCTCGGCGACAGTGTCAAAGACGTCGCGAAATGGGCCGAGCGTGGCATCCGCTACGTTAGCTTTACCCATATCGGTCATAACCAATTTTCCGGCAGCTCTAACCCACGCGCAGATCTGAATGATGCAGCTGAAGATCCGGGCTTATCCGTCTTGGGCCGGCAATTAGTCGCTGAACTAAACCGCTATGGCATTCTGATTGACGTGTCGCACGTCGGTAAAAAGTCGATGCTCGAAGCCATTAAGCTGTCAAAGGCACCGGTCATTGCCTCCCATTCCGGCGCCATGACGGTGCATGCCAATCTGCGTAATCTGGATGACGAACAACTTGATGCGATTAAAGCCAATGGCGGTGTCGCGCAAATGGTCGCCTTTCGCAGCTATGTAGCCGAGCTCGATCCGGGGCTCAGTGCTGAAATTGGCAAACTGCGCGTGAAATACCTGCCAAACGGTTGGGCTAATGCCAACGAACAGGACCGCAACAGCTACGATACCGAACTGGCTCGCCTGCGTAAGCAGTTCCCGGATGTCACTGTCGCGCAGTTTGTCGATCATATTGACTACAGTGTGCAACGTCTCGGCATTGAGCATGTCGGCATTGCTTCTGATTTTGATGGCGGTGGCGGTGTACAGGGCTGGGAAGATGCCAGCGAAACACTGAATGTGACCTGGGAGCTGATGCGTCGCGGCTATACCAAAGCACAAATCGAAGCGCTCTGGGGTGGCAATGTGCTGCGGATCTTACGTCAGGCCGAGCAGGTTGCCGCAAAACGTCAATAGTAGCGCGGTCCTGCGGGATGTGTTAGTAAACGGAAACGCCCCTACCAGGGGCGTTTTGTTATTCGTGGAATAACCGCTTATTCCTGAAACAGCGTCTCGATATTTAACCCCTGGTGGGTGACGATTTCCCGTAACCGACGCAGGGCCTCAACCTGAATTTGCCGCACCCGCTCCCGGGTCAGGCCAATTTCATGCCCCACGTCTTCCAGTGTTGAGGGTTCATAGCCCAGCAAACCGAAGCGCCGCGCCAGTACTTCGCGCTGTTTTGGGTTTAACTCCTGCAACCAGATCACCAGATGCTGGCGGATATCCTGGTCCTGTAATTCCAGCTCGGGCCCCAGTTCCTTTTCATCGGCCAGTACATCCAATAGCTGTTTTTCAGAGGCACCAGCCACCGGCGAATCGACTGAAGTGATTTTTTCATTTAACTTTAGCATCTTCCGTACTTCTTCTACCGGCTTATCCAGCGCAGCAGCGATTTCTTCCGGCGTCGGTTCGTGATCCAGTTTTTGTGATAATTCGCGGGCCGCGCGCAGATAAATATTGAGCTCTTTCACTACATGAATAGGTAAGCGGATGGTTCGCGTTTGGTTCATTATCGCGCGTTCGATGGTCTGGCGGATCCACCAGGTGGCGTAAGTCGAAAACCGAAAACCGCGCTCGGGGTCGAATTTTTCTACCGCGCGGATTAAGCCAAGGTTGCCCTCTTCAATCAGATCCAACAAGGCTAAACCACGGTTGATATAGCGACGGGCAATTTTCACCACCAGCCGCAGGTTACTTTCAATCATCCGCTTTCTGGCGGCCTGATCGCCCTTTAAGGCCAAGCGGGCAAAGTAGACTTCTTCTTCGGCACTTAACAGTGGCGAGAAGCCGATTTCACCGAGGTAAATTTGCGTGGCATCCAGCGTTTTTTGACTATCATCCCGCACGAAGATTTCATCACTTACCGTCTCATCGGCCGAGAGCTCCAGCAATTCCGGGTCCAGATCCTCATCAACCAGCAGCGCATCGTCTGCTAACTCGTCTTCTTTGAAGTCTGTCAGATCATTGTCTTTTGTCGTCATATCCATTCTCCCCGTACCTAAGGCGCTCTAACCGAGCATGGGCGCATCCCAGCCTGCTGTTACCATTATTATTATTTTAATTTTTTGTGTATTATTTAGGCAAATAACGTAACGGGTCAACTGATTTTCCACGAAAACGAATTTCAAAATGCAAACGGGTAGATGCTGCGTCGGTTTCTCCCATCTCCGCAATTTGTTGACCCGCTTTCACTTCCTGCCGCTCCTTCACCAGGATCCGCTTGTTGTGCGCATAGGCGCTCAGGTAATCGTCGTTATGTTTGATGATAATTAAGTTACCATAGCCACGTAACGCATTACCGGCGTATACCACTTGCCCATCCGCGGCAGCATTGATCCGGCTGCCATCACGACCACCGATTTGGATCCCTTTAATCCCACTCTCCGCGGTCGAGAAGCGCGCTAAAATTGGCCCGCGGATCGGCCACTGCCAGCTAACCCGACCAACCGCCGGCGGCGGCGTGCGAAGAGGCGTACTTGCTTGACCATAACCCGTTTGCTGATTAGCTGCAACTGATTTAGCACTGGTCGTAGTGGCTGGGCGGCTGGCTGGGGTATTTGTTCCGCTAGCGGCAACAGCTTGGCCGCCAGTACCTTGTAAACGGAGTATTTGCCCGGGATAAATGGTGTAAGGTGCAGCTATACCATTGCGGCTGGCCAGGGTCCGGTAATCCTGGCCGGCGCGAAAGGCGATGGAAAATAACGTATCACCACGCTGCACCACATACTGGTTACCGCTAAGCTGGGTACGTTGCTGTTGTGCCGCCGATTGCTGACGGATCTCCAGCGTAGTCACAGGCGCCGGTGCGGACTTGCCGGCGCAGCCGGTGAGTAAAATGCAGAGTAAAAGCAGCAACACCCGGCAAATAGCACTATCTGCCAGATGAGAGGGCATTACGATTCCCAGGCTGCTGACAACGATAAGTTACTCCTTGCTGCGCTCAACAGCGTTGCCCGTGCTGACCGTTTTAGCACCCGTCAGCAATTTTTCCAGGTTAAGCAGTAACAGCATAACGAGAATAGCTACCAGAAAACAAGCCGTTGCCAATAGCAAGTCATGCTGGCCGAAGGTCGCGGCATAACCGCCAGGCGTATACATGCTAGTCGCACTTTGCCAGGGCCACAACCGGTACATGGCCCCGACTACCACACCGGTTAACAGTGCCAGGGTGGCGTCATGATAATGTTTCAGTAACCAGTTTAAAAAGCGGGAGAAGCCAAGTAAGCCACTGATACAACCCAGCAAAAACAGCAATAGTATAGCCAGTTGCAACTCCCGCACCGCCAGTAGCACCGGGGCATACATGCCGGAAATCAGCAGAATAAAGCTACCCGAAATACCCGGCAGGATCATGGCACAAATGGCGACCGCGCCAGCGACAAAAAACATCCAGGTTGCCGGAGTAAAACTCACGGGTGCCAACATCCCAACCAGCAGTGCCAGCACAATGCCAACGCCAAATAACAGTGCGCGTAACGCAGACCAGCGCACTGCCCGCAGCAGTAAGGGCAAAGCGGCAAGAATCAAGCCATTAAAAAAGGCCCATAAGGGGACAGGACGGTGCTCGAGCAACCAGCTAATCACGGTCGCTAATGAAAAAATACTGACCAGCACCCCACCGAATAAGCAAAGTAAAAAAGTGCCATCTATGTGTCGCCAGCATGCCCGCCACTGACCACGCAGTAACAATTGTAATGCTGTCAGGTTTACCGAACTGATCGCCCCCAGTAAACGTTCATAGATACCGAGGATAAATGCCAGAGTGCCGCCGGAAACGCCGGGCACCACATCCGCAGCCCCCATCGCCATCCCTTTAATAATCCATTGTAAATACTGCATGTTAGCCCTAACCTCGTTTTATGCTAATTCGCCTGGTACTAAAGGTACAAAGCGCACTGTTTCAATATCCTGGCTTTGAAACTCATCACCATGCCGCTGGTAGACTCGCAACACTTGCTGCTCACTACCGACCGGAATCACCAAACGGCCGCCGTCGGTCAACTGTTGTAGCAAAGCCTGCGGTACTTCCACCGGTGCCGCGGTAACGATAATACTGTCAAACGGCCCCTTGCTTGGCCAACCTTGCCAGCCATCGCCATGTTTCATCGACACATTATGCAAATCAAGTTGTTGTAAACGCCGCTTAGCCTGAAACTGCAGCGCTTTAATACGCTCTACCGAGCAGACATGAGTGAATAATCTGGCCAGAATGGCAGTTTGATAACCAGAGCCGGTACCAATTTCCAGCACCTTGCCAGAACTGCCGCCTTGCAACAACAACTCCGTCATCCGGGCAACAATATAAGGCTGCGAAATCGTTTGCCCCTGGCCGATAGGCAAAGCGGTATTCTCATAGGCTTTATGCGCCAGCACCGGCTCAACGAATAAATGCCGCGGCGTTTGCGCCAGAGCAGCCAGTACACTGGCATCGCTGATGCCTTCCAGTTGCAGCTTTTGCGCCAGTACCTGAGCGCTACGCATCGTTACCACCGCCATCTTACAGTCTGATCCCATTAAGCCAATTGGCCAGAGTTTCCATACTCTTATACGCCGACATATCAACATGCAGCGGCGTAATCGAGGCATAACCATTGGCAATGGCATAAAAATCCGTACCCTCACCGGCATCCAGCTCCGGGCCCAGGGACCCGTACCAGTAAATCTTCCGTCCCCAGGGATCAGTAGTGCTGGTCATGGTTTCAGCTTTATGACGTCGTCCCAGCCGGGTCACCTGAATACCTTTCAGTTCACTTAACGGAATAGCCGGCACATTAATATTTAAGATCTGATCTGCAGGTAGTGGATGCGACTTTAGTTTTTGAATCACCTGCACAGTAACATGAGCGGCGGTAGCGAAATGCTGTTCATCGCGTCCGGCCAGTGACACCGCAATCGCTGGTAAGCCCAGGTGCCGCCCTTCGGTCGCTGCAGCCACCGTACCGGAGTAGAGCACGTCATCGCCGAGATTAGCACCATGGTTAATACCCGCCACCACTAAATCCGGCGTAAAATCCAGCAGCTGACTGATAGCCAGATGCACGCAATCCGTTGGCGTGCCATTGACGGCGATAAAACCGTTTTCCAACAGCTGGGTTCGCAGTGGATTAAGTAAGGTCAGGGAGTTGGAAGCGCCGCTACAATTGCGATCCGGACCAACAGTTGTGACCTCTGCGATTTGCATTAATGCCTGTTGCAGCACCTGGATCCCTTTGGCATAAACGCCGTCATCGTTACTTAGTAAAATTCGCATTTAAGACTCCATTTGTGCGATATCGCGTGCCGCATCCCGGTACTCCACCAACTCTCTGAGTACACTGGTAGCAAAGCAACCGGCGGGCAGCGCAAATTGCAGCACCACTGCATCCTGTTCCACGCTAGCCTGCAACTGCTCGGGGATAACTCGCATACTGCGCCGGCCAGCCTGAACCCTGAGCAGTTCCAGCGCCTGCTGCCAGGCCTGCCAGGGCGCTAACAGCTGTTGCTCTAATAGTGCGGCCTCTGCCGTCACCATGGCTTTACCCAGGCCGACTAAAGGCGCGGTCAGATGAATATCCTGTGCGCTCAGCCGCTGCTCCAGCTCTGGCGTAACCTGATCCACCACAAAGATTGAACCCGAACCCGCCAGCTGGACCACATCACCCGGTAGTAAGCGGGCAAAGTGACCGCGCCGGATCCGCCCGGCAATCACCTGGTTAAACAAAAAAGACCGGCTGGCTGACAAGGCCAGACCTCGCAGTTGCCGATCCGGAATACTCTCGCCGCCAAATAAACGCTCGGCTAAGGCCAGGTTACCGCCGTTAATACCAAAGCGCTGCTCACCATAATAGTTCGGCACGCCCTCTGCCAGTAGTGGCAATCGTGCCAGCAGGCCAGCGCTATCGCTCACCTGCCGTAATCTAAGGCTAAAATGGTTCCGCTTTAACGCACCCAGCCGCAATTTCCGGTAGTGGCGCACGACCTGCAGGATCCGCGAGCCTTCCAGCTGCCAGTTTTGCCAGGCCAACTCTTGTTTGATCGGCCACTTAAAACAGAACCACTGCGTGGTCACCGCATGGCGATCTTTTAAACCGGCATAGCTGATATCCCGCACCCGCAAACCGGTTAGCCGTGCCAGCTCACGGGCAATAAACTGAGTATTCTGGCCGGTTTTCTCAATTTGCAGCAACAGATGCTCGCCGCTGCCACTGGGCTCGAAATTCAGCTCTTCTACCACCTGAAAGTCAGCCGGCTCAGTGCGGATCACCGCCTGCACTGCTGGTTTGGCATACAGATAGGGCTGCTCGTTGCTGGTAAGCATTATTGACGACACAACAACACCACCGCTTCCGCTGCGATCCCCTCTTTGCGGCCAACAAAGCCTAACTTTTCGGTGGTCGTCGCCTTTACATTGACCTGACTGATATCACACTGCAGATCGGCGGCAATACAAGCACGCATGCTGTGCACATGCGGTGCCAGCTTCGGGGCCTGCGCCATCACGGTCAGATCGAGATTGCCGATCTGATAGCCACGTTGTTGCACCTCGGCAAACACCCGCCGTAATAAGATCCGGCTATCGATACCTTTAAAAGCGGCATCGGTATCCGGAAAATGGTGCCCAATATCGCCAAGCGCCAGTGCGCCCAGCAGCGCATCGGACAAGGCATGTAACACAACATCGCCGTCCGAGTGTGCAATCAGGCCTTGCGGATAGTCAATTTGTACGCCCCCGAGGGTGACCGGGCCTTCCCCACCAAAAGCATGTACATCAAAGCCGTGGCCAATGCGGATTGTCATTATCGAGGTTGCTCCAGATAAAAGGCCGCCAGTTGCAGATCTGCCGGCCGGGTAATTTTCAGATTATCACTATGGCCTTCCACCAGTAATACCGGCTGCTGCGCCCATTCCATCGCCGAGGCTTCATCGGTCACTGCTACCCCGGCCGCCAGGGCGCCTGCAATAGCTTGTCTCAGCGCGGTGGTAGGGAAAAATTGCGGTGTCAGGGCATGCCAGAGATCGGTCCGATCTACCGTGCAGTCAACGAGCTGCCGGCCGCGTTTCATGGTATCTCGTACCGGCGTCGCCAGAATGCCGCCATGCCCGGCTGCCAGACAACGCTCAATTAACAGTTGAATATCACTGACTCTGACCAAAGGCCTGGCAGCGTCATGCACCAGCACCCAGGGGTAACGTGCAGCATCAATCTGTTGCAACGCATTGAACACCGAATGCACCCGTTCGCTGCCGCCATTGACCCGCACGATGCGCGGATCAGTTAAACCGGTGGCGGCAAAATAGGGGTCTTGCTCACTTAGTGCCAGATAACAGGCGGTTACTGCCTCCAGCGCCAGCAAAGGCCGAACGCTGTGTTCTAACACTGTTTTGCCATGCAGGCGCAGATATTGTTTCGGTTTGTCGGCCTGCATGCGCTGCCCGACGCCAGCGGCCGGGATCACTGCGGCAATCGCCGGAAAAGCCTGTACTGCCATTAAGGATCCTGTGGGATTATCCGGAAGAAGACTTCGTCAGCAGCGATCAGTCCCAATTCGTTGCGGGCCCGCTCTTCAATCGCCTCCAGCCCCTGCCGCAAGTCGTTTACATCTGCCAGCAACATCCGGTTGCGTTTGATCAGCTCCTGGTTACTGGCTTGTTGGGTAGCGATTTCCTCTTGCTGGCGTAAATAGTCAGTAATACTCAGCTGGCCGAACCAGAGTCGGTATTGTAAGGCGGCAAGCACCAGCAATAAAAAACCTATTAAAATTCGCATGCGTTTGTTCTTCGCTTAATCCTTCACTATTATGCCGACTGCCGGCTTGCGTGCAAAGCGATATCTCAGTTGCTCTGTGCCGTGTGTGGCCGGGCAAAGTTGCGCCAGTTTAAACGGCTGGCAAGTAACAGCTCACGCAAACTGAGCAGTCGTGGTTCCGTTTTCCGCCGGTTTAACCACTGATGGCCACAGCAGGCTGCCGCCATCATCGTTTTGTCAGGCTTCAGTAAAAAGCGGTCACTGTTCCTCACTTCCAGTGGCATGCCACTAAAACTGAACCAGCCGTGTTGATTACAATGCAAGCGCTGCTGCTGCACATCTACCTCATCGACACTGTCCAGCATAATATGTTCCAGCGTTTTCTCTTCAACATAGACTGGCACTATTAAACCTGGCTTGGCCGCTTTCTGATAAAAACGGGCAATCGGCTCCGCCTGTTGTTTATTAGCCGGACATTGACTCAGCTGACGGCCATACCAGGACGCATTCTGACTATCCAGCTGCAGTTCATGCTGGTAGCGTACTATGGCACTGGCCGCACGACGAATGTAAAAAGGCAGGCTGGCTAACCTTTTCGGTAAGCTGGGCAGTTCTGCGGCCGGAATTTGTGACAGGCGAAGTAATTCACGCTCATATAAAGCGTTACAAAGTTCAGTGTAAGTCTGGTTATCCGGACTTACCTGCCAAAAATGCGGCTGAGCTTCAGGTGTCATACTCATGCCTGCGATGTTAGCCAATCGCTCAATTTTTGTAAAAGCCTAAATCGGTAAAATACTAGCGCTGAGCAGAACTTTATCCTGCTGCCTTTGCAGTAGCTGAAAATGCTGTCCGTGCTCGCTTACTGGCAACTGCAGGATGCTCGCTTGTCCGGGCAACAACAACGGTTTGTGAAAACGTACCTGCACCTGACAGGGTGACTGCGCTGATCTGAGTCGGGCCAGACAGGCAGCTTTAAGATGCATACCGTGCGCGATGGCTGCCGGTAAGCCGAAGCAACGACCTGTCCAGCCGCTTAGGTGGATAGGATTCAGATCGCCCGATAGCCTGGCATAACGCCGGCTATCGGCCGTCGTCAGGGTTAACGGCGCCAGCGGCAACGGCTCTGCCGCCACAGGAACAACAGGCTGCGCCCCGGCTCGCGGCGCGGATGTTGCCGGCGTTGACCCCAGCCGGTACAGATGCTCGGCCTGTTGTTGCCAGCATAACACCCCGTCCAGATAAGCCGAGGTTTGCAGCTGCAGTATTAAGCCTTTGCGATCCTGACGTGGTGGCAGCAGGCACACCTCAAACGCGAGTGCGGCGCGCTCTGGGATCGGTTGTAACTGCCGGATCTGATTGCTCAGATGTAGTAAGCCCATCACCGGTAGCGGCAGTTGCCGCGCGCTAAGCAGTGCCAGCTGTAATGGGAAACTTAAAATATTTGGCCAGCACAACGGCAATAAGCCGTCATCCGCGATACCACAGAGCTGCCGGTACTGCTGCAGTTGCCGCAGCGAGCTGGCGAGCGGCGGCGCGTTAAGCTGTAAAGATGGCATCAGCAACGCCTGCTCCGGCCGGGCCTTTTTCGGCAGCAGAGCCCGCAAATAACTTCGATATAATGCGGCTGACGCCGTATTCAGCTTGACAAGATCACCAGACATCAACGGCCTTAAGACTGGACTCAGTTACCAGAAAAGGCTAGTTTAGCGTTCTGAATAGCTTTTACCACTCTTTGCATGAATAGACGTCAATTTTTAACGACTGCGGCCTGGTCACCGGTAGTGCTGGTATTGGGGGCAAAATTTATTGCGACCCTGCGCCCCTATTCACTGCAGGACATGCTAACCCGGCTACGCGCGTTTAACCCGGAGCAGTTAGCCAGTGTCGGCAGCTGGAATGCCAGCCAGATCTTGCAGCATTGTGCACAAAGTATCCGCTACTCCATTAGAGGCTATCCACAGCATTACTCAGCGGTTTTTCAAAACACCGCGGGCAAGTTAGCGTTAAACTTATTCGCCGCGTCAGGCCGAATGCATCACCCGCTGGACGAGGTGATACCCGGCGCACCTGAGCTGGTGCCCGGGTTACCTAATGATCTGGCCATCCGCGAATTAATGTATGAGATTCAGCAATTTATTAACTGGCAGGGTGAGATGGCGCCACACTTCGCTTACGGCAGTTTAAGCAAAGCCCAGTATTACAGCGTGCATTATCTGCACCTGGATAGTCATCTGGCACAAATTTATCAACGCCGCTAGCGCGACAGCCAGCTCAGAGGCTGCTATCGCGCAGCTCAAATTCACTCTGCGCTTCGCCCTTGGCCAGCGGATCGCACTTAATTTGCGCCCTGAAACCATAGCGACTGTTATCCGCCGGATCCGGATGGCCGCGTTTATTTAGCAGCATGCTGACGGTATTGGGCCGGAAGCGCCGTTGTTGCGGCTCCTCGGTATATTGCGCCCGCAACGCTGTGAGCTGTTGCTCGGCTTGTTGCAAACACTGTTCAGGCGAACTACCGCCCTGATAGCGGCTTTCCAGCCGGATCCAATTGGCTTTACCGGCCTGATTAAACTGTACCTGCAGCATATCCTGCTGCGTCGCTGAAGCCAGCCGTGCCGTGCAGACTTTGTTACTGCATTGCAGACCTAACCTGACATCCGCGGCCGCTTCAGCCTGATCGCCGTAACGATGAGCCAGCACGCTCTGGACTTCCAGGGTAGACATCCCCAGGGTCACGCCCTGCAACTTAACCTGATACAAGTCTATTTCACTGATCTGAACCGCAAATACAGGTATCGTGAACACCGATAATGCAAAACTGCTGATAAAAACAAGCGCAGACCTGTGCAAAAACACAAAATCCATAATCTAACCCTTACGCCACGACAGCGGTGATTCGAATTTCAGCTTCCGTTAGCCTAGCACAGGCTTAGCATAGTCGGCATAGCAGTGATAAAAAAAGGGCTGTCAATCGACAGCCCTTTTTGCCTTACTGGCCTTTAATTTCGCTACGGCCTTTATATGGTGCTTTGGCACCCAGTTCCTGCTCAATCCGCAGTAACTGATTGTACTTAGCAACCCGATCCGAGCGGCACAGTGAACCGGTTTTAATTTGACCGGCGGCGGTACCCACTGCTAGGTCAGCGATAAAGGCATCCTCGGTTTCACCGCTACGGTGTGAAATCACCGCGGTAAAGCCGGCATCTTTTGCCATCTTGATGGCTGCCAGCGTTTCGGTTAGTGAGCCGATTTGGTTAAACTTGATCAGAATGGAGTTACCAATACCCTGCTCAATACCGCGGGTCAGGATCTTGGTGTTGGTGACAAACAAGTCATCGCCGACCAGCTGTACCTTGCTACCAATTTTGTTAGTCAGATCTTTCCAGCCATCCCAATCTGACTCGTCCAGACCATCTTCAATTGAGACGATCGGGAAGCGTTGTGTCAAACCGGCCAGGAAGTCGTTAAAACCATAGGAATCAAAACTCTTCCCTTCGCCACCCAGCACATACTTACCGTCTTTGTAGAATTCAGAGGCCGCACAGTCCAGCGCCAGCGTCACGTCTTTATCCATTTCGTAGCCTGCAGCTTTAACCGCTTCCACGATCACGGTCAGGGCTTCTTCGTTTGATTTCAGATCCGGGGCAAAACCACCTTCATCACCCACAGCAGTGTTCAGGCCACGTTTTTGCAATTCTTTCTTCAGGCTGTGGAAGATCTCCGCCCCCATTCGCAGGGCTTCAGCGAACGTTTTGGCACCAACCGGCTGCACCATAAACTCCTGAATATCCACGTTGTTATCGGCGTGCTCGCCGCCATTGATAATATTCATCATCGGCACTGGCATGCTGTAGACACCAGGAGTACCGTTCAGATCGGCAATGTGCTGATACAACGGGATCTTTTTATCCGCAGCTGCCGCACGGGCAACTGCCAGCGATACTGCCAGAATAGCGTTGGCACCCAGCTTAGATTTGCTTTCGGTACCGTCCAGGTCGATCATCAGCTGATCAATAGCCGCTTGCTGATAAGCATCTTTGCCGATTAACGCCGCCTGGATAGGACCATTGATATTGGCAACGGCTTTGGTCACACCTTTACCCAAATAACGGCTTTTATCGCCATCACGTAGCTCCAGCGCTTCACGTGAGCCGGTCGAGGCACCTGAAGGCGCGCAGCCGCGGCCCATAGCACCACTGGCCAGATACACATCGGCCTCAACGGTTGGATTGCCGCGTGAATCCATAATCTCGCGGGCGATAATTTTGACAATTGCTGACATAGTCTTAAGTCCCCTGTTAAAAACTAAAAAGCCGTGCCTTACCGCACGGCTTCAGATCCGTTATACGCGTTGCTGTTTCTGATACTGATGCGCCGCAGCGACAAAGCTCTGAAACAGCGGGTGGCCATCCCGTGGTGTCGAGTTAAATTCCGGGTGGAATTGCCCGGCGACAAACCAGGGGTGAGTAGGAATTTCGATCATCTCAACCAGCTGGTTATCCGCTGATAAGCCCGAAACCACCAGCCCGGCTTCTTCTAATTTTGGTCGTAAATGGTTATTCACTTCGTAGCGGTGGCGGTGCCGCTCCTGGATCACAGCTTTACCGTAGATCTCACGCGCCTTGGTCTTGTCTTTCAGATTACAGTTCTGACTGCCCAGGCGCATAGTCCCACCCAGATCAGATTCATCTGTGCGCACTTCCACTGAACCATCGGCATCACGCCATTCCGTGATCAAACCGACCACCGGATAAGGCGTAGCTTTGTTAAATTCGGTCGAGTGTGCACCCGGCATACCGGCAACATTGCGCGCATATTCAATCAGCGCGACCTGCATGCCCAGACAAATCCCCAGGTAAGGTACCTTTTGTTCGCGGGCGTATTTCGCCGCTAAAATCTTACCTTCCACACCGCGCTCACCAAAACCGCCCGGCACCAGAATCCCGTCCAGGCCCGCCAGCACTGCGGTGCCTTTGCTTTCGACATCCTGCGAGTCGATATATTTGATATTCACCGTTAAACGGTTTTTCAGACCAGCGTGGCCCAGGGCTTCATTTACTGACTTATAAGCATCCGGCAACTCGACGTATTTACCGACCATACCAATGGTCACTTCGCCGGTTGGATTCGACTCCTGATACAGCACCTGCTCCCACTCGGCTAAATCAGCCTGTGGGGCGTCGATATGGAAGCGACGGCAGACCAGATCGTCCAGGCTCTGTGACTTTAATAACGCCGGGATCTGGTAAATACTGGAGACGTCTTTTAATGAAATAACGGCTTTTTCTTCAACATTGGTAAAGAGCGCAATTTTGGCCTTTTCATTGTTGGGAATAGCACGGTCAGAGCGGCAGACCAGAATATCGGGCTGGATCCCAATTGAACGCAGCTCTTTTACCGAGTGTTGGGTTGGCTTGGTTTTGATCTCACCGGCCGTGCCCAGATAAGGCACCAGCGTCAGATGCATATAGAGTGTGCGCTCACGTCCGACTTCGGTGCCAAGTTGCCGGATGGCTTCCAGGAAAGGTAAGGATTCAATATCGCCGACAGTGCCACCAATTTCGACAATGGCAATATCAAAGCCTTCCGCTCCCTGTACCACACGGTGTTTAATTTCGTTGGTGATATGTGGAATGACCTGAATGGTGGCACCCAGATAGTCACCGCGACGCTCACGGCGCAGCACATCGGCGTAGATGCGGCCTTGAGTAAAGTTGTTCAGTTTACTCATCTTGGTACGGATAAAGCGCTCGTAGTGGCCTAAATCCAGATCGGTTTCGGCGCCATCTTCAGTCACGAACACTTCGCCGTGTTGAATAGGACTCATGGTGCCCGGGTCAACGTTGATATAAGGGTCCAGCTTCAGGATGGTCACCTTCAGGCCGCGGGCCTCTAAGATTGCCGCCAGCGACGCTGCTGCTATGCCTTTACCCAAAGATGAGACTACCCCACCCGTCACGAAGATATATCTTGTCGCCATAAGACCCCAGACACACAGTAAGAAAAATTAGACCAAATCACCATGCCAAAAGCGGTAATGCCAATACTGGCAACAGTACAGCTAGGGTAAAGAGAGTTTGGTATCAGGACGGGAGGAAAGTATAGCAAAGGGCAAGGCAGCGCTCAATCAAAAGCGCTGTAGTTTGCGGTTTATTCTAAGCCGGCCGCCAAGAACCGTATTAGCGGGGACCTTGTTTGACCTGTTGCCATAGCGCGTCCATCTCTGCCAGATCACTGTCGGCCGGCGTTTTCCCCGCGGCTGCCAGCGCCTGTTCTACCGCGCGAAAGCGCCGTTCAAATTTGCTATTGGCCGCACGCAATACGGCTTCCGGATCCAGCTTGTGTTTGCGCACCACATTGACCAGCGCAAACATGAGATCACCCAACTCTTCTGCCAGTTCGGGGCTATCGCTGGCAGCTTGCTCCACTTCGAGGATCTCTTCTTTAACTTTATCCCAGCAGCCCTGCACGTCCGGCCAGTCAAAACCAACATTGGCGCAGCGTTTTTGTAGCTTATTGGCCCGGCTTAATGCCGGCAAATTCTGCGGAATATTATCCAGTACACTGTGTTGGCCCTGCTGCTGGCGCTCGGCACTTTTCAGTGCTTCCCAATTCTGCAATACCTGCTCAGCGCTATTGGCATTCACAGCGCCTGCAGCATCAGCAAATACATGCGGATGCCGCCGCTCCAGCTTAGTGCTGATACTGTCTACTACATCATTAAACTGAAAATGGCCATCTTCTTTGGCCAGCTGGGCATAAAACACCACCTGAAACAGCAAATCACCGAGTTCATCTTTTAGCTCAGCAAAGCTTTGCCGGTTAATGGCATCGGCGACTTCGTAGGCCTCTTCCAGAGTGTAGGGCACAATGCTGGCGTAGTTTTGCTTTAGATCCCACGGACAGCCCCGTTCAGGGTCGCGCAGGGTGCTCATAATATCCAGTAAGCGTTGTATCGGTGCTGCCACAAAAATTCCTAATGATGAAAGCGTTTGGCTTCAATAACATCGTCAATCTGACTGATTTTACTCAGCAGTTTATTCAGCGAGTCCAGATTATACAGCTCCATCGTCATATTGATGACGGCCGTTTGCTCTTTGATATCCGAGCTGCTGCTCATCTTGGTGACGTTGGCTTTTTCATTCGCCAGGATGCTGGTGATGTCTCGCAACAAGCCGTTACGGTCATGCGCGACGATCCGGATATCCACCTCATAGCCGGAGGCATATTTATCGCCCCAGGTGGCTTCAACCACCCGCTCAGGCTGGGCGTCCTGCAGCAGTTTAAACTGTTCACAGTCATCGCGGTGAATGGCGATACCGCGGCCCTGAGTGATATAGCCGATAATGGCATCGCCCGGTAGCGGATGACAGCAACCGGCCATATGGCTCAGCAAGTTACCGACGCCCTGCACTATCACATCACTCTTGGCTTTGTTTTGTGACAGCGGCTTGGTTTTTAAGCGCGGATCAATCTCCGGCAACTCATGCTTGGGTTGCTGGCTTTGAATAAAGTGCACCACCTGAGTAACCTTGATCTCACCGCCACCAATGCCCACCAGTAACTCGTCCATGCTATTGACATTAAAGCGATTAATTACTTTGGTTGGGTGATCAAGTACCAGATTTAGCCGTGATAACTCGGCGTCCAGCAGTTCGCGGCCGGCCGCCAGATTTTTATCGCGATCCTGCAACCGGAACCAGTATTGCACCTTAGAGCGGGCACGACTGGATTTCAGATAGCCCAAATTCGGATTTAACCAGTCACGGCTTGGATTCGGTTCGCGGCCAGTGAGAATTTCGACCTGATCGCCGGTTTTCAGCTGATAGGTAAAGGGCACGATACGGCCGGAGATTTTGGCGCCAATACAGCGATGCCCGACATTGGAATGGATATAGTAAGCAAAATCCAACGGCGTTGACCCCATCGGCAAATCAACAATGTCACCCTTGGGGGTAAACACATAGACCCGATCTTCAATCACCTGATTACGCAACTCTTCAATCAGATCGGTGCCTTCAGCCAAATCTTCCTGCCATTGCAACAGCTTACGTAACCAGCCAATTTTCTCATCATTAGCGGCGGTTTTACTGGCCGGGCCGCCCTCTTTATAACGCCAGTGTGCCGCGACGCCCAGCTCAGCATCTTCGTGCATCTGCCGGGTGCGGATCTGAATTTCAATCGGCCGGCCCTGTGGTCCTAATACCACCGTATGGATCGACTGATAGCCATTTTGTTTTGGCGTGGCAATATAGTCGTCAAACTCCTTTGGCAGATGACGCCAGCTGGTATGTACTAAACCCAGTGCAGCATAACAATCCTGTACCCGCTCGGTAACAATCCGCACTGCCCGGATATCGTACAGCTGATCAAAGGACAGCTGCTTCTTCTGCATCTTTTTCCAGATACTGAAAATATGTTTTGGCCGGCCATAGACCTCGGCCTGCAGGTTTGCCTCCAGCATTTTTTGCCGAACGCTGCTCACAAAGTCCTGCATATACTGTTCACGGTCCAGGCGGCGCTCTTCCAGCAGGCTGGCGATTTGTTTATAGGTTTGCGGATGCAGATAACGGAACGCCAGATCTTCCAGCTCCCACTTTAACTGGCCAATCCCCAGCCGGTTCGCCAGAGGGGCAAAGATGGCATTGGTTTCTTTTGCCGCCAGTACCCGGGTTTCTTCATCGGCGTTTTTGACCTCACGCAGAGTACAGATCTGGGCTGCCAGTTTAATCACTACGGCCCGCACATCCTCCACCATCGCCAATAACATCCGGCGCAGCGTATCCGCTTGCTGACCATCGTTATTCTGACGCACGCTAACCGGAATAGTGCGGATCGCCGCCATTTGCTGTACTGAGGTCAGTAAACCGGACACGGCCGGACTGACATGATCTTCAATGGTTGGCAGGGCCAGCAGGTTGGCTTCAAATACCGGAAAGAGCAGCGCCGCGACCAGCGAGTCCTGATCCATTCGCAGTTCAGCCAGAATTTCCACCATATCCCAGCCGGTACGGACTTGTGGATTATCGTCATCCAGCTGCAACTGTTTTAGCCAGGTTGCGGTTTCTAACAAGGATTCAATCTTTTTCTCAGTCAACCCCAGTGAACACAACCATTCAAAGGTTTCGCCACCGTGATAACCATGACTGTGTGACTGACGTACCCTGACCATGTTTTTTCCTCTGCTAGTGCCCCGGCGAGTCTCAGGCTATTGACGACTGAACAACGCCATAAGTTCCAAATGCGCGGTATGCGGAAACATATCGACCCCGGCCAGTTTTTGCAACTGATAGCCTGCTGCCAGCATCGCTTTCGCATCGCGGGCGAAGGTGGCCGGGTTACAGGAGACGTACAATATCTGTGCCGGCTTGAGTGCTAACAGTTGTTTTACCGCCCCCTCAGCACCGGCGCGGGCCGGATCTAACAGCACTTTTTGATAGATCGGCTGATTCCAGGCGGTTTTGCCCCAGGGTAAATGTAAATCCGCCTGCCAGAACTTCACGTTATCCAGTTGATTCAGCGCAGCATTGTCTGCTGCCTGCTGCACCATTTTGGACAGACCTTCTACCCCATGCACCAGTTTAGCCTGCCGGGCCAGCGCCAGACTGAAATTCCCCATCCCGGCATACAGATCCAAAATCGTATCTGCCGCAGTCGGTGCCAACCAACTTACTGCCTGACTGACCATCAGTTGATTCACCCTGGCATTAACCTGAATAAAATCATCGGCGGCAAACTGTAATGTTATCTGCTGCGGTTCCAGCTGATAGCTTAGCGGCGCGCTATTGCCATCCCAACTGATAAAGACACCGGCCTCTGGCTCGCCGAACCAGCGGGCTTGTGGCCAGGCCGCAACAAAACTCTGTTGCTCGGCCGCTGACAGCGCTGCAATATGACGCAGCACCACCACCGGCTGCTCCCCGGCCAGAATCACTTCAGCATGGGTTACGCTTTCCGGCCGGTTTAAGCGGGGCACCTGCTGTTGTAATACCGCAAACACCGGCTGCAAGGGTGCGGCCAGCACATCACACTGACTTACCGCAGCCAGCTGCTTGCTGCCGGCCTGGCGAAAGCCGACTGTCAGTTGGCGCTGCTTTTTATCAAACCAGACCCCAATCCGCGCTTTACGGCGATACTGCCGGTCAGCGGCACTGAGTAGTGGCTGCCAGGGCAAAGATGCCAACCCCAACTGATGTCGCAACAACGCATCGACGCCCTGTTGTTTATACTGACCTTGCTGCTGCGCGTCCAAATACTGCAACTGACAGCCGCCACAGTGGCCGAAACTGGGGCAAAAGGGCATGACCCGCTCGGCACTGGGGCTTAGCACCTGCAGAGTCCGGGCTTTTAAATAATCGGCTTTATCTTCTGTCACCGCCGCCAGTACCTGTTCACCCGGCAAGGCACCACTGACAAAGGCGATTTTTTGCTGATAACGGCTGATGCCGTTCACTTCGTAGTCCAGACTATCAATCTGTAATTTCAGTTGCTGGCCAAGGCGGCTTGGTTTGGCTTTGGCTTTATACAGGCTTACCATCTTGTGGGGTCTTATAGGTTTTTCGCGTTCGATATGTCATTATGACACGGCTGAGCCAAATTGTGATAAATGCGGACCCCCGATGCCGAAAATAGGTTTACGCCTCTGGTTAATCTTATCTGCTGTGTTACCCACCCTGCTGGTGGGTATTCTGCTGGGGGGCTATTTTAACTATCAGCAGCAACAGGATCTGCAGCGCAATTTACACGAGCAGGCAGCCAATATTGCCCTGCCCCTGGCTATTAGTAGTCAGCAATTGCTATTACAACAAAGCAAAGGTGTGCAGGCATTACTGGAGCATGCGCACCGGCTTAACTCACCCTTAGTCATCAGTATCTCGTTGTTTGATGCTGATGGTCAGCTGCTGTTTACCAGCAACAGTCAGCGCGATCTGAGCAACCAGACAATCCACCAGCAAAAGCCCGCCCGGCTTAGCTATCAACCGCAGGATGATATGCTGTTGGTTTACCAACCTCTGCTCAAGACCAATCCACTGATCGATGAACGCCCTGGCTATTTATTACTGGCGATGCAACAGCAACCTCTGGCGCTGCAGCAGCAAGTCCATCTGCTCAATACTGCGTTACTGGTCAGTGCCGTTGTGCTGCTGGCATTACTGTTCGGACTATTATTGGTACAAAAGCAGCTAACTGCACAACGCCGCCTAAAGCGGCAGTTACAACAGCTATTAGATGGCCAGTATCGCTTAAAGCCCTACGCGCTTGGCATCAACGAACTGGAGCAACTGCAACAGGGTTTACTGCAGCTGGCCGGTCAGCTCAACACCCTTGAGCAGGAAATGCAGCAAAATATTGAACAGGTGACCGGCGATCTGCAGCAAAGTATGGAACAGCTGGAAATCCAGAACATTCAGCTGGAGTTCTCGCGTCGCAAAGCGGTGGAAGAAAACCGGCAGAAATCTGACTTTCTGGCGAAAATGAGCCATGAGTTACGCACGCCCCTGAATGCGGTAATTGGTTTTACCCGGCAATTGCTGAAAACACCACTGAATCCTCATCAAAGTGATTATCTGCATACCATTCAAAAATCGGCCAACAGCCTGCTGCATCTGGTTAATGATGTGCTGGACTTTTCCCGGCTGGAGGAAGGGCGGATGGCGATTAACCCAGAGCCGGTATCGCTGCGCGATCTGCTGAACGATGCGGTTGAATTGCTGGCTGCCAATGCTTTTGACAAGCAGCTGGAGCTGGTGCTGCTATTTGAAACTGGCTGTCCGGATGATGTGGTCGCCGATCCGGCTCGCTTAACCCAGATCCTGATGAATATTGCCGGTAATGCGATTAAATTTACCGAACATGGCAGTGTGGTGATCCGGGTCAGTGCCACCGCGCTGTCTGAAGAACAATTGAATTTACATATCTCGGTTAAGGATACCGGTCGTGGTATCAGCGATGAAAAGCAAAGCCGGTTATTTGATGGTACCAGCATCTCAGAGCAACAGGATCAGCAAACGGGCTCCGGCTTGGGATTATTAATTTGTAAGCGGCTGGTGCTGGCGATGCAGGGCAATATCGGCTTTGATAGTAAACTCGGTGAAGGTTCAACCTTCTGGTTTACCATCAAGTGTCAGAAGCATCAGTTAACCGTTGCCGAGCCGCTGCCGCTGACGCAGCTGGAAAACAAGCGGGTACTGTATTTCGAGCCACAACAATATTCGCGCGAGGCCACCCTGCAGCTGTTAAATAGCTGGGGAATGCAGGTCACGACCTGCGCCACCAAAGGGCAATTACAGCAAGCACTCAGCTCGCGGCAACATTATGATATTGGCCTGGTAGGCCGTGCCGTTGCCATCAATCAGGTGAATGATATTATTGCGCTGGTGCAGCAACTGCGCCTCAGTTGTCACTTTGTTTATCTGCTGGTCAATACACTGTCGCCGAATTTACGTGAAGTGCTACTGGGCTCTGGCGCTACCGCCTGCTTACCCAAGCCGGCTCACTCACGTAAACTGGCGTTAGCCCTGGCACAACCCTACTCGCAACCCGCATTACCGGCACCGGACGAAGAGAAACAACAGCGGGCAGCATTGCGGGTGCTGACCGTAGATGACAATGAAGCCAATCTGAAACTGATCAACACCCTGCTCAGCGACCGGGTACAGGAGCTGGAGTCAGCCCATGACGGCGCGGCTGCCTGGCAGAAAACCACCCAGCATGTGTACGATATTATTTTTATGGATATTAACATGCCGGTGATGGATGGCATCACCGCCTGCCAACGAATCCGGCAAAGCTCGCTGAACGAACATACACCGATTATTGCCGTCACCGCTCACGCGTTGGAAGGCGAACGCGAAAGATTATTAGCACTGGGGTTTAATGAGTTTCTGACTAAGCCGCTGGACGAACAGATGCTGCATTGCACCCTACAGGAGTTCTGTGCGCTGCAAAAAACGCAACCCAGTGCCTCACCCGTGACCTTACAGGCTGTACCGCTGATTGACTGGACTCAGGCCTTACAACGGGCCGCTGGTAAAGCGGAATTGGCGCAGGAGATGCTGCAGCTGCTGATCCAATCTTTACCGCAGGCCAGCCGGCAAATTCAGCAAGCCATCACTGATAACGAACAGCAACTGCTACTGCATGCGTTACACAAGCTGCATGGAGCCTGTTGCTACAGCGGTGTGCCACGCCTGAAGAATCTGTTGGAAGGACTGGAAACCCAGCTGAAAAAAGGCGCCAGTATCAAATCGCTGGAGCCGGAGCTGTCGGAGCTGGAGGATGTGTTAGCGCTGTTACTGCAGGCTGACACCCGGCTGCCACCCGAACTGAGTCAGCCTTCCAGCACTACAGTAGCACAGGCATAAGCCTGTTCATCACTGATACTGAGCCATACCGCTGTTACTCCAAGCTGGTTCGCCCTCTCAGCGGCATGACCGCTTAACTGTAACTCCGGCTTACCCAAAGCATCATTACGAATTTCAAAATGCTGAAAGGAAATGCCACGGCCAATACCGGTGCCAAGCGCCTTGGCAGCGGCTTCCTTGGCCGCAAAACGCTTGGCAAAATAGCGCTCGCGCTGGCTATGCGCAGCGAAGCACTCTTGCTCATACGGGGTCAACACCCGGCTGACCAAACGCGGACTTTTTTGTAAGCTGGCGGCGATACGGTCGATCGCCACAATATCGGTACCCAGGCCGCGGATCGCCATTAGCCTCTGGCCTCAACCATTAAGCGTTTCATTTCTGCCACGGCCGGCCCCAGGCCACTGAACAAGGCGCGGGCGATAATGGCATGGCCAATATTCAGCTCGTACATTTGCGGAATAGCGGCAATCGGCTGTACATTATGATAATGCAGACCATGACCGGCATTTACCGTAATGCCCAGTGACGCAGCATAAGCAGCCGCGTCGGCAATCCGTGCTAACTCAGCTTGCTGCACAGCACCACTGGTTTCTGCATAATGGCCGGTATGGATCTCGATAAAGGGAGCGCCCACTTCGGCTGCGGCGTCAATTTGCTTTTTATCGGCATCAATAAACAACGACACCAGAATATTATCAGCCTGCAGCTGCTGTACTGCTGCACGAATTTTACTAAGCTGGCCGGCAACCTCTAAGCCCCCCTCAGTGGTTAACTCTTCGCGCTTTTCAGGAACCAGACAGCTAAAATGCGGCTTCAGTTTACCGGCAATGGCCAACATCTCTTCGGTCACCGCCATCTCAAAATTAAGCCGGGTGCCAATGGTTTCGCGCAAAATAAAGACATCGCGATCAATAATATGGCGGCGGTCTTCCCGCAGATGCACAGTGATCCCATCCGCACCATATTGCTCGGCCAGCAAAGCGGCATGCACCGGCTCCGGATAGGCTGTGCCACGGGCATTACGCACCGTTGCAATATGATCGATATTCACGCCTAAATAAATTGCAGACATAACAAACTCCGTAATTAGGCCGGCCCGCTGCTCCGTTGCTGAAACAGAGCACGGCTGGTTAAAGGTTTATCGCCGAGCAACGGCGCGAGCAGCTGCCGGCTTAATTGTTTAGCAACCCGCAGGGCGTCCGGCTGTTGCCAGTCGCCAGCAGCGATCGCCAATAAAGCGGCACCGCGCCAGCCCTGAGGACTGAGCACAAGCCCTTGCTCGGCAGCGAATTGATAGTATTGCTCAGCCTGAACTGGCTGTGCTGCTGCATCCAGCTCCAACGCCGGTAATTGCCCGAGCTCAGCGAGCAAGGCAAATTCAAACTGCCGCAACGCTTGCTCCAGCATGCCATCGCTGCTGCTTTGTGCCAGCGCCACTAAACTTTGCTGGTAATCGGCAAACAGAGTATCCGAACCAAGATCAGCAGGCCAGAGCCGGCACAGCAGCTCATTTAAATACAGGGCACTGTATAACACCCGGCCGCGATAAGGATAGGCCGCCGCCTGCTCTTCCAGCTGCAATACGGTTTTTAGCGCGCTACGGCCGCCGAGACTCAATAAATAGGGTTGGAAGGGTTGCAGTGCCCGGTGTTGTTTACCGCTACGCCGTCTTACGACAGCGCTGATCCGGCCTTGCTCCGGCAACAGCAGTTGCAGCAAGAGTTTGTTTTCCTGATAGGGACGGCTGTGCAGGATGTAAGCTGGCCACAATCTTCCGTCCATCGCCTGGTTAATCTTCGCCGTAGCCCAGACTGCGCAGGGCGCGCTCATCGTCGGCCCAGCCCGATTTTACTTTAACCCATACTTGCAGAAACACCGGCGCTTCCAGCATGGCGGCCATATCCAGCCGGGCTTCGGTAGCAATTTGCTTAATCCGCTCGCCTTTGTTGCCGATCACCATTCTCTTTTGGCTATCGCGCTCCACCAGCACCAGCGCAGCGATATGAAAATGTTTTTCTTCCCACTTAAAGCGCTCAATCTCGACGGTCACTGCATAGGGCAACTCATCACCGAGGAAGCGCATCAGCTTCTCGCGCACAATCTCCGCCGCCATAAACCGCTGCGAGCGATCGGTAACATAATCTTCCGGAAACAGGAATTCACAAGGGGGTAAATGCTGTTGCACCACCTTGCGCAAAGTGGCGACATTGTCACCGCTCTCGGCCGATAACGGCACCACATCCAGAAAATCTAACTGGCTACCCAGCCACTGTAAATGTGGCAGTAATTCCGCTTTGTCTTTATACAAGTCGACCTTGTTGACGACCAGGATCACCGGCTTTTTCGCAGCAATCAGTTTGTTCAGTACCATCTGATCGTCATCATGCCAACGGGTGCCTTCTACTACAAAGAGCACAAATTCGACGTCCAGAATGGAGGTGGCTGCCGCCTTATTCATCAAACGGTTAATCGCCCGCTTCTCATCGATATGCAGGCCGGGGGTATCGACAAACACCGCCTGGTAGTCACCTTCAGTATCAATACCAACAATACGGTGCCGGGTGGTTTGCGGTTTTTTCGAGGTAATACTCACTTTCTGACCAACCAGTTTGTTCAGTAGCGTAGATTTACCTACATTCGGGCGGCCAACGATGGCCACCAGGCCGGCAAAAGTAGAGGGACTAACGGTCATGCTTTAATTGTTCCAAAGCCAGCGCAGCAGCATCCTGCTCCGCCTTGCGCCGGGATGAACCGGTCGCGGTAATAGGAGTCCTTCCCAGCACAGTACAGCGCACGGTAAAGGTTTGTTGGTGCGCTTCCCCGATAGTGGCAATCACTTCATAGGTCGGTAGCGGTAAGCGTAGCCCCTGCAGATATTCCTGCAACTGGGTTTTCGAGTCTTTCTGCTGGCCCGGCGCAATTTCTTCTAATCTTGGACCAAACCACTCAAGGATCCGGCCTTTACAGGCTTCCATACCGCTATCTAAATAGATAGCCCCTAAGATCGCTTCCAGCGCATCAGCCAGAATGGATTCCCGACGAAAGCCACCGCTCTTCAATTCGCCCGGCCCCAGTCGTAAAAAATCCGACAGCCCCAACTCCTGAGCAATAGAAGCCAGGGTCACGCCTTTGACCAGAGCAGAGCGCATCCGCGTCAGATCACCCTCGCGGGTTTGCGGGAAGCGGGCAAACAAGGCTTCTGCGATAATCAGCCCCAGCAGGGCATCACCGAGAAATTCCAGCCGCTCGTTATGTTGACCTTTGCAGCTGCGGTGCGTCAGCGCCTGTTCCAATAAACTCAGCTGATTAAATTGATAGCCCAGCTTACGCATCAGGGGGCTTAAAGATTTTTGCATCGGCATCGCTATTGGATCCGGCCTAAGCGCTCAAAACGAACACCAACCGGCACCCAGCGTGGTAACCAGCTATTCGGATCTTCACTAAATTCGAAACTCATCCAGATAAAGACGGCTTTACCAACCAGATTATCGGCCGGCACAAAGCCCCAGAACCGACTGTCGACGCTATTATCGCGATTATCGCCCAGCACAAAATAATGGCCTTCCGGCACAATAAACTCTTCGATATCGGTACCGCGCTGCCGGAAATAGTTACGGAAATCTTCCGGTTTCATTGGCGTGGTCAGCACCTGATGCTCCACCTCGCCCAACTGCTCCAGGAAGCGGCTTTGTGGCATAGGCCCCAGATAAAACTCGCCCTCATCCTGAAAAGTCATCGGTACCGCTTGCAGCTCACCGCAACCACTGACCACAGGAGTCGCGCAGTTTTTCGCGATAAACAGCTGTTTATTCTGATAGACGATGCGATCTCCCGGCACCCCGACCACCCTTTTGATGTAATCAATTTTGGTATTAAGCGGGTATTTAAAGACTGCAACATCGCCGCGTTGTGGCGTCTTGTTGCTCCACAGCGTCGTGCGCCAGACCGGATCTTTGACATCATAGGCAAATTTTTGCACCAGAATAAAATCACCGACCAATAGGGTGGGCATCATCGAACCGGAAGGGATTTGAAACGGTTCAAATAAAAAGGAGCGTAAAATTGTGATCGCAGCCACCAGCGGAAACAGCGACTTGGCCGTTTCCACTACAGCAGACTCTTTCAGAATTTCCTCTTCGGCCTGCAGCGGCAGCGCAGTTTTTGCCTGCGCCCGGGCACCGGCCAGACGCAGTTGCCGCTGTGGTGCCAGATAAAACTTATCCAGCAACCAGATAACACCAAAACTTAGCGTTAACAGCACCAGTAGAATTGAAAAATAGCCTGCCATTAGCTGTCCTTATTATTTTCCGACTTTCAGAATGGCCAGGAAGGCTTCCTGTGGTACTTCCACATTACCGACCTGCTTCATCCGCTTTTTACCTTCTTTCTGCTTTTGCAGCAGCTTTTTCTTCCGGCTAACGTCACCGCCATAACACTTGGCTAGAACGTTTTTCCGTAATTGTTTTACCGTGGTCCGGGCAATCACATGGTTACCGATCGCCGCCTGGATCGCGATATCAAACATCTGGCGTGGGATCAGCTCTTTTAACTTTTCTGCCAGTTCACGGCCACGGCTTTGCGCAAAATCAATGTGGCTGATAATGGCCAGCGCATCGACCCGCTCACCGTTAATCAGTATATCCACCCGCTGCATGTTCGAGGTCTGGAAGCGTTTAAAGCTATAGTCCAGTGAGGCATAACCACGACTGGTCGACTTCAGGCGATCAAAGAAATCCATCACCACTTCTGCCATAGGCAGTTCATACACCACTGCCACCTGACGGCCGTGATAGCTCATATTGATCTGAGTACCACGTTTCTCAATACAGAGCGTAATAACGTTACCCAGATATTCCTGCGGTACCAGAATATGCGCTTCCACGATCGGCTCGCGGATTTCATCAATATCATTGGTCGCCGGCAGATCACTGGGGTTGTCGACCATAATCGTTTCGCCGTTCTTTTTCAGCACCTCATAGACTACCGTCGGTGCCGTGGTGATCAGGTCCAGATCATATTCGCGCTCTAAGCGTTCCTGAATGATTTCCATATGCAGCATACCGAGGAAACCAATGCGGAAGCCAAAGCCCAAGGCTCCGGAGTTCTCCGGTTCATAGAATAACGAGGAGTCGTTCAGACTCAGTTTGGCCAGGGCGTCGCGGAAATCTTCGTAATCGTCACTGGACACCGGGAACACCCCGGCATAAACCTGTGGCTTGATCCGCTTAAAACCAGGCAGTGGCTTATCAGCACTATTTTTAGCCAGCGTCAGCGTATCACCGACCGGCGCGCCTTTAATTTCTTTAATACCGGCAATCACAAAGCCAACTTCGCCGGTTTTTAATTCGCCGGTGTTAGTGGCTTTCGGGCTAAAGACCCCGACTTTATCCACTTCATAAACCTGGCCGGTCGACATAACTTTAATTTTATCTTTGGCTTTGATACTACCGTGCTTAACCCGCACCAGTGACACTACGCCCTGATAAGAGTCGAACCAGGAATCAATAATTAATGCCTGGGTTGGGCCCTCAGGCTCGCCTTCCGGTGCCGGGATTTTCTTAACGATAGTTTCCAGCACATCTTTGATACCCAAGCCGGTTTTCGCTGAGCACTGCACAGCGCCGACCGCTTCGATACCGATAATATCTTCGATTTCTTCCGATACCCGATCCGGATCTGCCTGCGGCAAATCGATCTTATTCAGTACCGGCAGCACTTCGAGATTCATCTCCAGTGCGGTGTAACAGTTAGCCACAGTTTGTGCCTCGACACCCTGACCGGCATCCACTACCAGCAGTGCCCCTTCACAGGCGGCCAGTGAGCGGCTTACCTCATAGGTAAAGTCAACATGGCCTGGGGTGTCGATAAAGTTCAGCTGATAGGTGTTGCTATCATCAGCCTGATAATGCAAGGTCACGCTTTGAGCTTTGATGGTAATACCACGCTCACGTTCCAGATCCATCGAATCCAGTACCTGCTGTTGCATTTCCCGGTCACTTAAACCGCCACAAAACTGGATCAAACGATCTGATAAGGTCGACTTACCGTGGTCAATGTGGGCGATAATTGAAAAGTTTCTGATATGGTCGAGTTTTGGCATCTTATCCGCAAAAAACTGAGTGCACTGTCACCTGAATGCAGCCACAGCGGCGGCATAGTGGGTGGACAATGCGGGTTAGTATTGAAATTAGCGCGAATTGTACTCTATCCGGCTTAAGCTTGCTATGTTTGTTGGCTGAGTGTTTCGCGGCTTAGTCTGGTTGCACGCGATGTAAGGCCAGCTGCGGTAACACTTCCAGGATCTGCACCTGCTCTGACTGCCCCGGCCGCTGATCATAACGCCGGGCTAGATAAAACCCAACCGCCATAGCTATTACGGCCAGCAGCAGCGACCAGATTTCGGCCACTTGCCAAAAGACATTTAACACCGTGACGCTCAGTAACATCAGTGCCAACGGCAACAGATAGACCAGTAACGCCGCCAGCAACAACCCCTGCTGCGCAATGCCAATCCGCACCTGCTCGCCAGGTAACAGCCTAAGCTCAGTGCTGACAAAAAACCGTTGCTGACGCGGGGTAAAGGTTTTGGCAACAATGCCGGTGCCGCAATCGCCACTTACCTGACAGCTGTTACAACTGCCGGCGGGTGTGGTGGTAAGCCAGACCCCGTGCTGTTCGGTGGCGACCACGGTCGCAATTTCATCGACCTGCATTATTTTTGCGTCACGGCTGCCGCCAGACGCTGGGCAATTTCCAGACTGACTGGACCTATTACCGTAACGTCCTGCTGCGGATCGGATTTAACAAAAATCGTCAGGGCACCATCGCGATAGGCTTGCGCCGGTAAACGCTGACCAGGCTGTACAAACACCGAGATCTGGTGCAGTCCGTCCGACAGCAACCAGTAACTCTGAATTTCCGGTTGCAGCTGCGGGATAGCCAGTGGCTCGGCGACCACCTGATAGCCATCAGGTAACCAGTGTAGCAGGTGTCGTTGTGGCGGTTGGCTCAGGGTCAAGGCCGTCGCATCCGGTAATTCAATTTCCAGCAGCTGCTTCAGGTTATCTGACATTTCGCTGCTGATACTCAAATGCGTAACCTGCCAGATCTCAAGTGCCGCCTGTTGCATATCGGCAGAGGTAATTAAGGTATCCAGTCGCAGCGGGAAAGCAGTTTCAACGTCAACCCACAACCAATAGTGGTAGCGGGCGGCCGAATGGGCAGATAAGCGCAGTAACTGTGCACTGCGGCCATCCACCATGGACGCACTACCCAACACCGCATTGTACAGCGACTTTAAACGGGACGGTTCCTGATAAAATAAAGCTGGCAGCTCTTTAATAAAGCGGCTGTGCGTAATTAACGCCGGGCGTTCACTGAGCAGATAATACACCTGGCTGTCACGTCGCAGAATGTCGACACCTTCGGCAAACATCGGCACCAGATGCTCAATCTCAGCTTGCTGCTGCCGACCATGTAACCAACGGTAGGACTCAACCTGATTGCCTTTGAGGATCACAAAGGAGGTATCAAAATTGTGCTGCCTGACGCTTTGCTGCACCCGCTCCAGCAAGGCCCACCCTTCTTCATCGGCCTTGGCGACAGTGCTGCTGAGAATCAGCACTGCGCCTAGCCATAACAGCACTTTGTTCATGTTAACGCGGCTCTTGCTGTTCCGGTTCCTGCTGCGCTTGTGGTTGCTCCATTAAACGCACCTGCTGGCGGTGGGCCTGCAACAACGCTTGTAACCGTCGTTGCTGTTCCAGCATCGCCTGCTGCTCCTGCTCAGCGAAGCGGCTTTCAACCGAAGTCTGGCTTAAACTGACCGGCGTCGCAAAACCAGCTACCGGCCGGGTTTGCAGCACCGGAGTCGGTAACATCAGCTCCTGCTCCAGTGGCTGCTGATATTGCTGGACGCCAAAGACCGCCACCAGCGCCACACCTGCCGCGATAGCACCCTGCGCTGCCGGCTTAAACCACTGCGCATTTGCAGCCTGTTGCAGGGTACCGCGCAACCGGCTTAGCAGGCTGTGCTGCGGTTGCAACTGATAGGTTGCTTCCTGCTCCAGACGGGCAGCAAAGCGTTCACTGAAATCCGCCGGCAGCACACTGGCGTCTTCATTACGCAATACAGCACCCATCAACTGATAGCGCTCCAGCGTCTGTTGCTGCTCGCGCTGCTGCAACAAGGCATCCAGTTGCGCGGCCGTTAGCGGCTGATTATCTGCGGCTTCTGACAGCCATTCCTGCTTCTCTGACAACATAAAGTTTCCTGTCAAGGTACTTGCTGGGTTTAGCCTAACCTATCAAAGGTTTCAGCTGAGCATCTATCGCTTCACGGGCCCGGAAGATCCGACTGCGTACTGTCCCGATCGGGCATTCCATTACTTCAGCGATTTCTTCATAACTTAGCCCTTCTAACTCACGCAGGGTGATAGCCGTGCGCAGTTCATCAGGCAATTTATCAATGGTACCGAATACCACTTGCCGGATTTCCTCGGACAACAACAAGCGTTCCGGGGAGTCCTGCTCTTTCAGGGCATCGCTACCTTCAAAATACTCCGCATCTTCCGCGTCCACATCGCTGGCCGGTGGCTTACGGTTATTCGCGACCAGATAGTTCTTCGCGCTGTTAACCGCTATCCGATATAGCCAGGTATAAAACGCACTTTCACCACGGAAGCCCGGTATCGCCCGATAGGCTTTAATAAAGGCTTCCTGTACCACATCTGCAACATCTCCGTGATTAGAGACATAGCGGGAAATTAAGTTCGCGATCCGGTGCTGATATTTTTTTACCAGCACGTTAAACGCTGCTTTATCCCCTTGTTGTACCCGCTGGACGATTTGCCAATCTAATTCTTGCTCGCTCATTCTTTGAGCCTGCCCCTGTAATGCAATAGGTGTTGTTTCTGAGTGGCGCCAGTCAAGCGTACTGATTATGACTGCAAGCTGAATAAATAGTTCTGCTAACTGTCACAAAAAGGCTAGAATAACCTGATCTTAAATCCAGCACTGCCGGTAAAACCGGCTGTTTCTGCGCATTTTTCAGAGCCATTAATAGAGTTAAGTGTATCGTATGACACAGGCAAATGAACATCTTTGTGACGTTTTAATTATCGGCAGTGGCGCCGCCGGCTTGTCGCTGGCGCTGCAATTAGCCGATCAGCGGCGGGTGCTGGTGCTGAGCAAGGGCCCACTGCGTGAGGGCTCCACCCTGTATGCCCAGGGCGGCATTGCCGCTGTGTTTGACGAAAATGACAGTATTGCGTCCCATGTTAACGATACACTGGTAGCAGGCGCCGGACTCTGTGATCCCGCCGCCGTACAATTTACTGCCGAGCACGCCAAGGCCGCGATGCAATGGCTGATTGCTCAGGGCGTGCCCTTCGATCAGTATC
This sequence comes from Alishewanella sp. HH-ZS, assembly GCF_001704375.1. NCBI lineage: Bacteria > Pseudomonadati > Pseudomonadota > Gammaproteobacteria > Alteromonadales > Alteromonadaceae > Alishewanella > Alishewanella sp. HH-ZS. The sequence goes on from NZ_LZEJ01000001.1 coordinate 93,900, forward strand.
AGGATAGCGATGGCAGCATGAAGTATCATCTGACCCGTGAAGGCGGCCATAGCCATAGACGCATTCTGCATGCGGCCGATGCGACCGGCCGTGCGGTGCAGATCACCCTGGTCGATCAGGTGCGACAGCATCCGAATATCGTGTTACTGGAAAACTATAACGCAGTTGACCTGATCACCGGTAAAAAGCTCGGGCTGGATCCAAAACGTTGCTATGGTGCCTATGTCTGGAATAAAGCGGCCAGCCGGGTAGAAACCATCCGGGCCCAGGCGGTGGCGTTAGCGACCGGCGGCGCCAGCAAGGTTTATCTTTACACCAGCAATCCGGATGTGGCCAGTGGCGACGGTATTGCAATGGCCTGGCGCGCCGGCTGCCGGGTAGCCAATATGGAGTTTAACCAATTCCACCCCACCAGTCTGTATCATCCGGCAGCGCCCAATTTTCTGATCACCGAGGCGATGCGCGGCGAAGGCGCTTATCTGAAACGGCCGGATGGCAGCCGTTTTATGCCGGATTTTGACGAAAGAGCCGAACTGGCACCGCGGGATATCGTCGCCCGCGCCATCGACTTTGAGATGAAACGTTTGGGTGCCAAATCAGTATTGCTGGATATCAGCCATCAACCAAAAGATTTTATTATCGAGCACTTCCCTACCATTTATGCCAAATGTTTAAGCGTCGGTATTGATATTACCAAAGAGCCGATCCCGGTAGTGCCGGCGGCGCACTATACCTGTGGCGGTGTGATGACCAATCTGCATGGTCAAACCGATCTGGATAATCTGTATGCTATCGGTGAGGTGGCCTATACCGGCCTGCATGGCGCCAACCGGATGGCCTCGAACTCCTTGCTTGAATGTATTGTGTTTGCACAGGCTGCGGCCCGGCATATCCTGCAGCAGCCGGTCAACAACCTGCAAAACCTGAGTATTCCGGCCTGGGATGAAAGTCGGGTCAGCAACTCAGATGAAGAGGTGGTGATCACCCATAACTGGCATGAACTCAGGCTCTTTATGTGGGATTACGTTGGTATTGTTCGTACCAACAAACGGCTGGAACGCGCCCTGCATCGGGTGGAGTTGTTACAACAGGAAATTCAGGATTACTATAGCCACTTCCGCGTGAGCCACAATCTACTGGAGCTGCGAAATCTGGTACAGGTGGCGGAGCTGATTATCCGCTGCGCAATGCAGCGTAAAGAAAGCCGTGGCTTACATTACAACCTGGATTACCCACAGCAACTGGCTAACAGCCAACCCAGCATTTTACAACCCGCTAATTTTTAACCGGATCCGGGTTATGTCGCCAGCGCTGGGTATGTAGCCAGCGCGCCAGACTACGGTAATCGGCGGCAGAAAACTGGTCGGCGAACAGCCATTGCTGCTGCCGCCGGCCTTGGGTATCTGTCCAGCACAGCAGCGTAGCATAGCGACTGATAACACTGCCTGGCCGCCAACTGCCGGCAGAGAGCGTTGAATCTAACCAACGCAGCCCACCCTCAGCATCCAGCAATAAGGCAGAGGCGGACGCAGCCTTGCTGGACCATAACAGATAAAACCAGGCAGTCAGGCTTAACCACGCCAGCAGATAACTGCTGCCCTGCAACGGCAGCAGCAAATACAGCAGCGCCAGCGCAGCGCCGGCGGCCAGCAACAGCCTGCGCCGTAATAACGAAGTGTTAAGCGCCAGGCTATACCCGGACACGATTCACAATCAACTCAATTAATGCCTGGATGGCGCTATCGGTCGAACGGGCGTGCCCCATAAACCAGGCGAACAGGTCTGGATCATCACAGGCCAGTAAACGCTCGAAATCCGCTTTCTGCTGCTCAGTCAGGGCGTCATAGCCCTCTTCGACAAAGGGAGCCAGTAACACATCCAGTTCCAGCATGCCGCGGCGGCAGGCCCAGCGTAATTTCGGTTTACTCATTAATTGAGACATCGGGATTCCTCGCAATTTAGGCGTTTTGGCGGTATCTTAACAAAATTCCGGATCCAGGGTTGAGCTTTTGTGCCTCGCCCCAATCTACCTTTTATTATCAGCTTAAGCGTTACATATTATGCAGACATCCTGGCTCAGCGCAGAACAATACGCAGCTTTATCAACAGAAGTTCAACCGGCTTTCCTAAGTCCACTTCCTGGCTTTCAGGTGCTGAAGATCAGCGGCCCTGATAACCGTAAATATTTGCAAGGACAAACCACCTGCGATCTCAATCAACTGACAGCAGACAATTTCCTGCGCGGCGCCCATTGCGACGCCAAGGGCAAGATGTGGTCGGTTTTTCACTTGTTTGCACAAGGTGAGGATCTGCTGGTCGTGGCTTTTCGGGATGAATTGCAGGCCTCATTAGTGCAGTGGAAAAAGTTTGGTGTGTTTTCTAAAGTCAGCTTTGACCAAAGCGAGCAACCCTATGCCGTGTTCGGTTTAGCTGGCCCTGAGAGCCAGAGTTTAATCCAACAACTGGGTTTTGTGGTGCCGCAAGCCGCCGGCCAGCTGGTGCGTAACGGTGCACTCAGCCTGCTTTGCCTGGCTATGGATCATTATTTGCTGGTATTGCCGCAAACTGAACTGGCCAGCCTGCAACAGGCGCAGCTGCCGCTGGCCGCGCCAACGCTCTGGCTTAAGCAGCATATCCGCCATGGCCTGGCCTATTTAGAGCAGCCCCTGATTGGCGAACTGGTGCCACAAATGCTTAACTTACAAGCGGTAGAGGGCATTAGCTTTACCAAAGGCTGTTATATTGGTCAGGAGACCGTCGCGCGCTTGAAATACCGTGGTGGCAATAAAAGAGCGGCCTATATTCTTAGTGCTAACACCGATGAAACACCGGTAGCCGGTGCCGACATTGAACTACAACTGGATACTAACTGGCGCCGGATTGGCCAGGTAATTAATGCGGTCAATATTAATCAGCAGCTGTGGCTGCTGGCCTTATTGCCGAATGACATAACACCGGCAGATTCGTTACGGCTGGCCGGCGAGCAGCCATTGCTACTCAGCCAGCACGCTCTACCTTATTCACTCAATTAAGAGGTTCGCATGACCATTTCGCAAGACAAAGTTGTCGCCATTCATTACACCGTTACCGATAGCAAGGGTAACCAACTCGATTCTTCTGCCGGTGGCGAGCCTCTGGTATTTATGTTCGGTCAGGGCGCGCTGATCCCGGGTCTGGAACAAGCCCTGGCCGGTAAAGCCGCCGGCGACAAATTTAGCAGCACCATTGCAGCAGCAGACGCTTATGGCGAGCGCCACGACCAGCTGGTACAAGCCGTGCCGCGTTCCATGTTTGAAGGGATGGACGTTGCTGTGGGTATGCGCTTTCGTGCCTCAGGCCCGGATGGTCGCGAACAGCCGGTCATCATTATTGATGTGTCAGAGGAAGAAGTCGTTGTCGATGGCAACCACCCGCTGGCCGGCTTTGAACTGCAGTTTGATGTGGAAGTGATCGCGGTACGCGATGCCACTGAGGAAGAACTGGCACATGGTCATGCCCATGGCATCGACGGTCACGCCGGACATTAATAGTTTCTGATATGTGAAATAAATCAAGGCGCCAGCAACAATCTGCGTTGGCGCCTGCTGTTCGCAACTGACAAAGTGCTTGACAGTACCGGTAAAGCCCCCTATTTTTGCTGCTGGTCAACAACTGGTTACAGAGTAAACAATTCGCGCTGATGAAAGATCGTATAATAATTTCCGTCTCAAGCGTACATGGTACCCGACACTTCAATATCAGTAATATCGTGAAACGCAATGCCGTTATTGGCTTGTGGGTACTGCTGTTTTCGGTGTTAATTACCGCAGCGGTGATTCATTATCTGATGTATACCGTCGACTCGGCTAAAGCTGAGCAACAACTGCTGGCTGAGCAAACCTCGGCATTGCAGCAGCAACTGGCGCAATTAACGGAAACCCGCGATACACTGGAGCAGGAGCTGACGTTAAAGCAGGACGAGATGGCCTTAGTCAGTCAGCGTCTGGAAGAAATTGAACTAAGCCTGGGGTTAGAGCATAACCATGATCAGGGGCTGGAGAGCCGGCTGGATCTGGCAACCGTGACTTCCAGCGCCCGGATGGCGATGCTGCAACTGGTACCTAATGGTTCACCGCTGGATTTTGATAAAAGAACGTCGCGCTTTGGTGTCCGCACCCACCCGATTCTGGGCAAGCGCCAGCATCATAATGGCATCGACCTGACTGCGCCGCGTGGTACCCCGATTTATGCCCCGGCTGATGGTGTAGTAGAACTGGTACGTAAAAGTAATAGTGGTTACGGTAATCTGCTAAAAATCCGCCATGCCTTTGGTTTCTCCACGCTTTACGCCCATCTACAGGATTTTAAAGTCACTGCTGGTACCTTCGTACACAAGGGGCAATTAATTGCCACCTCGGGCAATACCGGCAGTTCTACCGCACCACATCTGCACTATGAGATCCATTTTTTGGATCGCTCACTAAACCCACAGCACTTTGTCGACTGGGATTCCGGTAACTTTGATCTGATCTTCGAAAAAGAGCGCAATGTGCGCTGGGACTCGCTGGTCTCGATGCTGCAAACCAAAGCCAGCACCCAGTTACAACTGGCGACCTTCAAAGAGCAGCCTGTTACTCAGGTGGCAGAATAAGCCGCCGCTGGCGCTGTCATTCCCGGCGCTGAAGCGGCAAAATTTCCAACGCCATTTGTGCTCTGTAATTTGTGTTATAATGCGCCGCTGTACGCAGACACCGGGTCAGCGTAACCTTAGCTGAGTAAAACCTGTGACTGAGTGCCGCCCCTTTTCCGATTTCGCCCTATCCCCAGCCTTATTAAAAACCCTGCAAGAGCTTAACTTTGCCCAGGCCACAGCGGTACAAAGCGCCAGCTTACCGGCCATCCTGGCGGGTAAAGATGTCTTTGCTCAGGCGGCGACCGGCTCAGGTAAAACGGCAGCCTTTGCGCTGGGTTTACTCAGTAAACTGAATGTCGGCCGGTTTCGCATTCAAAGTCTGGTGCTGTGTCCAACCCGCGAGCTGGCCGAACAGGTGGCCAGCGAAATCCGTCTGCTGGCGCGCGGTATTCACAATATTAAGGTGCTGACATTGTGTGGCGGCGTGCCAGCCAAAGGCCAGATCCTGTCATTGGAACATGGTGCCCATATTATCGTCGGTACACCGGGACGGGTGCTTGATCATTTGCAGCAACAGCGGCTGGACCTTGCTGAAGTTTCCCAACTGGTACTGGATGAAGCAGATCGCATGCTGGAAATGGGCTTTGCCACTGAACTGGAGCAAATTCTGGCGGCACTGCCGCCAACTAAACAACAGCTACTGTTCAGTGCGACCTTTGCGCCGGAGGTAAAAAAACTGGCGCAGGCGCAGCTACATCAGCCCGAGGTGATCATTATCGATAGCCCGGCGCAGGCAGCACGCATTGCGCAACAATTTTATCTGCTGGAGCAACATAGCCGCAGTGAAGCGGTTAAGCGCCTATTACTTACGCTGCAGCCCGATAGCTGCGTGATCTTTGCCAATACCCGCAAAGAAGTACAGCAGCTGTATAGCGAATTACAGCAACAGGGCTTTAGTGTCGCCGCCCTGCATGGCGATCTGGAGCAACGCGAGCGCGAACAGCAACTGCTGCAATTTGCCAATGGCAGTTTGCAGCTGTTAGTGGCGACCGATGTCGCCGCCCGCGGTCTGGATATCGAAAAGCTGGATCTGGTGATCAATTATCAGCTGGCGCGTGATGTCGAAACCCATACTCACCGTATCGGCCGTACCGGTCGTGCCGGTAGCGAAGGTTTGGCCTGCTCGCTGTATACCGTCGACGACAGCCACAAATTGGCCGCGCTGGAGCAAGCCTTTGCCATTGAAATTGAACCGCTGCCGTTGCCTGCCGCCAATAGCAATCAGCCGCGGCAGCCGGCCATGGTGACGCTGGAAATTGGTGGCGGTAAAAAACAAAAATTACGCCCGGCGGATATTGTCGGCGCCCTGACCCGCGATAATAAACTGGCGTTTGCCGAAATTGGTAAAATTCAGCTGCAGGATTTCCGGGCCTATGTCGCGGTCAGCCGCAATGCCTATAAAGCCGCGTTACAACAGCTTAATCACAGTAAGATGAAAGGCCGCAGCTTTCGCGCCTGGTTACTAACCAACCAGTAAAAGCGCCTTAAAAATCTGAACTTAAGGTAGTTTTTCCAGAAAAACTGCCTATAGTTTAGACTTTTAGGAGAGCGTGCGATGAAAAATATTATTGACGAAGTTTATCAGGATAATAAGCTGGGACTGTTCCGGCAAATTACGATTTTTATTTGTGGGTTAGTTATCTGTCATCTAACCGATCAGCTGTTTGCCTTTTTATTCTCGTTTATGTATTTCAGCATGAGTCTGGATAACATTTTACGTTACCTGAAAAAATCTTCAGCACAGGTGACAGAGGTTGGAAACTCAAGCCCGCCTTAATCAAAACGCTTTTGCTGGCGTAACGCCTTGGTTTGCCCTTGCTGCTTTTTGCTTTGCAGCCGCTTTTGCTGGCTGCTGTAGCTGGGCTTAGTCGCCAGCCGTTTTTTCGGCGTTTTAGTGGCACTTTGCAACAGCGCCAGCAGCTGTGCCAGCGCCAGTTCACGGTTTTGCTCCTGACTGCGGCTCTGCTGACATTTAATGGTAATCTTACCGCTTTGGCTGATGCGATGATCGGCAAGTTTTAACAAGCGCTGCTGCAGCCAATCTGGCAAACCCGACTGGCGAATATCCAGCTGCAACAGCACCGCCGTCGACACCTTATTGACATGCTGACCACCCGGGCCAGAAGCGCGGACAAACTGCCAATTCAGCAGTTCTTCGTCAAGATAAATATCAGCCGTGATCGGTAGCACCGCTGCTTAACGCTCCCAGTAGGCTTCTTCCAGGCTGTCTTCGCGCTCTGGCAGGCCTTTAGACAGCCTGGGGGCATTTTGCACCAGGATCTCATAACTGACCCGGTTGGCATATTTACACAGCTGGGCAAACGACGAATAGGCCAGATAAGGCAACTCATGCTTGCTCGACAGCGGCTGTACCTGCTTATGATAGCTGTTCGCCGCCATATCGTGCAGGATGGCCGACAAGGCGCCATCTCCGGCACCATTGGTATTCTTAATCCGCTCCGGCCCGCCCAGGTAAGGGTCAATATGCGAATAGACTTTCAGCGGCTGCTGGCAATGCCGGCGCAGCATTGGCCGGCTAAATTCAAAGCGGTTAAAATCGGCCAGACTGGCAGACTTAATCGGATTTGAACTCTCGCGTTTAGTACGCTCGTCAGTATAGCCACACAGATACAAGCCCTCTGCCCCGGCGGTGATCAACACCATATCGGTAATTTCCAGTGCGGCCTCGGCTGCCAGCAGCGGATCGCGGAACCCGGTCAGGGCTTCGGCTTCCTGCTCGTTCATCGCCAGCACATTTACGTAATCATGAATGGTTTGCAGGATCTGGGCGCGGTTTTCTTCTACCAGATGGCGGGTACCCAGGCTCATTACCACCGGCACCTGATGGGCTTTGGCATCGGCCAGCGCCTTTAACATCGCCTGCTGGATCGGTTGCCCTGTTGCCCGAAGCGGATAAGCGCTGACCACAAAGGCAGCCGCACCGGCAATAATGGGGGTTGGAATATAGTCCGGCGCCAGCTGATCCATATCACTGGGGTCAATCACAAAGGTGCGCTCGCCATCCGGCGTGATCATGGTTATACCACGCCCGATATCGCCCGCCACCCCTTGCAGATGATTCATATCGACTTTCGAGCTGGTATGACAAACATAATGATAAGCAGGCGAACCCAGTGCAATATTGGCCGACATCACACCCAGCAATACCGATTTATCATCCGCCAGCACCGAGTAATTATGGATCGTATTGCCGATGGTGCCGCCGGCAAAATGATCGGAGATAGCGTTATTGACCACCAGCTCATGATAAATCCGGTTCGCTTTGTCATGCTCAACCAGGTTCGATAACCCCTTCGGGATCTCATACTTTGCCAAAAATTCGTCGGTAACACTGGCAACCACATCAACAATGGTTTGATCTAAACCGACAATATAGGTATCCAACGCCGGACGCACATCCAGACTGGGTAATTGCGGTTTGGGCTGAGAGACCGGAAAGTAATGCTTGATTTTACGCAGACCGGGAAATTTCATTAGCTGACGCTCGGTGACAAACAAAGCGTTATTTTAGCGAAAAAAACGCCGCAACGCGCGGCGAATTTTCGCTTAGTGGCAACATAATGGCGACTTAGTCGCGAATAGTCGCAAACAGTTGCGAATGGTTACTAATAGCGACGAAAAGTAGCGCAATCAGCGGTTATTGCGGCAGATCACGCAAAAACACCGGCTTATCAGGGCGGGAATGTTCAGCACTGTAGTAATAGCCGGCCAGATTAAAGCCCAGGATACCCTCCAGAGCCGTTAGCCGTTGCTGAATCACATAACGGGCCATTAAACCGCGGGCTTTCTTGGCGTAAAAGCTGATGATCTTGTACTGACCATTTTTCAGATCTTTAAACTCCGGGCTAATCACCCGCGCCTGCAGGGCTTTGGTATCGACCGCCTTAAAATATTCCTGCGACGCCAGATTTAACACCGTGTCGGTATTCAGCGCTGCCAGCTCGCTATTCAGATGGGCGGTTAAGCGGCTTTTCCAGAACGCATATAAATCTTTACCGGCCGGATTCGCCAGGCTGGTACCCATTTCCAGCCGGTAGGCCTGCATCAGATCCAGAGGCCTGAGCACGCCATAGAGGCCGCTTAAAATCCGCAGTTGCTGCTGCGCAAAGCTAAGGTCTGCCGCAGTTAAGCTCGCTGCGTCCAGTCCCTGATACACATCGCCGTTAAACATAAAGAGCGCGGCTTTAGCATTGTCAGGGGTAAAAGGCGGTTGCCACTGGGCAAAACGAGCGGCATTTAAGCCGGCCAGCTTGTCACTGATATGCATCAGCGAGCTTAAATCAGCCGGCGTCAGGGTTTTACAAATCGCGGCCAGCGCTGTGGCCTCGGCTAACAGCGCTGGCTGAGTCACCGCTAAGGGTGTGGCAGACGGAGTCAGGTCGAGATCTTTAGCCGGTGATACCAGCAACAACATAAGCGGGGCTCCTTTTCTTCAAAAAATCAGCGGTCAGAAAATCAGATATGCCAAAATAAAACATCAATAATTAGGGCTAACCTTTATACTGGCGCGGCAGCCCTTGCAGATCACGCAGGGCGCCATTATGCTTGTTCCAGGCGCGAATGCAAAGGATCCTGCCGCGAACTGCCGCCTGAGCGCGGCCGCTTGTCATCTTTTGTTCAGCCGCTCGACCTATACTGCAGGTTGACCGGCTAACACTCCGCTTATCGGCTGAACTTAGTACGATATTTGTTGTTTTATTACTACACTTTTAGCCGTTTAGCCGTATAATCAGTCTCAATTAACCAACAAAATGGTAAGTGAATAACATGAAAGATTTATTAACTCAGTTAAAAGCGGTCACCACCGTGGTGGTTGACAGTGGCGACCTGAATGCCATCGAGCAATTCCGGCCAGTGGATGCCACCACTAACCCGTCTTTGTTGTTAAATGCCAGCCAGTTAGATTTTGCTAAACCGATGCTGACTGCGGCTATCGCTTACGCCAAAACACAAAGTCAGGACCCGGCGCAGCAACTGGCCTTAGCCAGTGATAAATTCGCCGTCGATGTCGGCACCGCCATCAGTAAGCTGGTGCCGGGCCGGGTGTCTACTGAAGTCGACGCCCGTTTATCCTTTGATACTGCCGCCACTATCGCCAAGGCGCGCCAGTTGGTGGCCCTGTATCAACAAAATGGTATTGGCACCGACCGGATCCTGATCAAAATCGCCTCGACCTGGGAAGGCATTCAGGCCGCCAAAGTACTGGAGCAGGAAGGTATTCAGTGTAACCTGACCTTACTGTTCCATCTGGCACAGGCGCGGGCTTGCGCCGAGGCCGGCGTCTATCTGATTTCGCCCTTTGTTGGCCGGATCCTGGACTGGTACAAAGCCAATACCAAGCAAGACTATACCGCCGAGACCGATCCGGGTGTGTTGTCGGTACGCGAAATCTATCAGTTCTTTAAACAGCATGGCTACAGTACTATTGTGATGGGCGCTAGTTTCCGCAATATTGGCGAAGTATTAGCACTGGCCGGTTGCGATCGCCTGACGATCAGCCCGGCACTGCTGGATGAACTGAGCCAGCAACAGGGCGAGCTGGCAGTGAAACTGCAAGATCAAGGCGTCACGTCGGCCAAACCGGCGGCGTTAACCGAACAACAGTTCCGCTGGGCACTGAATGAAGATGCGATGGCGACCGAAAAACTGGCAGACGGGATCCGTAAATTTGCCATTGACCAGCGTAAGCTGGAAAGCCTGATCCAAAGCCAGCTGTAACGGGAGCACCGCATGACTGCCAGTTTAACTGCCTTATTAAAGCCATTGGCCGAGCGGCAACAGCCGCTGCGTCAGTTATTTGCTGCTGAGCCAAATCGCGCTGCGCGTTTTAGTGCCAAAGCTTGTGGTATCACGCTGGATTTCTCCAAAAATCTGTTGGACGACAGCAGCTGGCAAACCCTGCAGCAACTGGCCGCCCAAAGCAGCATCCGCCAGCTGTGTCAGCAAATGCAAGCCGGTGCCGCTATCAATAATACCGAGCAGCGTGCGGTCTGGCATACGCGGCTGCGGCAGCAAGATTTGCAAGACCTGCGGCTAAATGGCGAGGATATCGGTGCGGCGATTAGCGCCTGTCGCGCACAAATGGCGACACTAATCGACCAGCTCCACCAAGGGACTTACCTTGGTTATAGCGGCAAGCCAATTACCGATCTGATTTGGGTCGGCATTGGTGGCTCGCTGCTGGGCCCGCAAATGGCGGTGGAAGCCCTGACGCCCTATCATTGTAGTCCGGTGCGACTGCACTTTGCCGGCAATATCGATGGCGCTATTGTCAGCGATCTGACCAAACAACTGCAGCCTGAGACGACACTGGTGGTGGTTGCTTCAAAATCCTTTGGCACCGAAGAAACCAAACAAAATGCGTTAGCGCTGCGCGCCTGGTTTAGTGCTCAGGGCGCAGACAAAGCCGCTATCGCGCGACACTTCTGGGCCACCTCTGCCAATGTACAGGCGGCCGCCGAATTTGGCATTGTGCCACAGCATATCCTGCCGATGTGGGACTGGGTGGGTGGCCGTTATTCCCTCTGGTCAGCGATTGGCTTACCGGTTGCGCTGATGATTGGTAATGACGGTTTTAATCAGCTGTTAGCCGGTGCCGCCGCCATGGACCAACATTTCTTTAACGCGCCCTTTAGCGAAAACCTGCCAGTGATCCTGGCATTACTGGGCATCTGGTATATCAACGGTTTCGGCTGTCAGGCGCAGGCGCTGCTGCCTTATAGTCATTATCTGCGTTTACTGCCGTCTTATGTGCAACAACTGGATATGGAAAGTAATGGCAAGGCGGTCGATCGCCGCGGCCAGCCATTGAGCGATGTCACCGCCCCGGTGATCTGGGGTGATGCCGGCACCAATGGCCAGCATGCTTATCATCAGTTATTGCATCAAAGCCAGCTGAAAATCCCAGCCGACTTCCTGCTACCGCTAAAGGTCGCGCATCCGCTACAGGACCATCACCAGCGGCTGGCCGCGCATTGCTTTGCGCAAACCCAGGCGCTGATGCAGGGTAAGACCGAGCAGGAAGCTTATCAGGAATGTCTGGCACAGGGCATGACGGCGCAGGCGGCAGCAGAATTAGCCCCGCATAAGGCGTCACCTGGTAATAAACCCAGTAATACTTTATTACTGGATGAGTTATCACCCTATCATCTGGGCGCCTTGATCGCACTCTATGAACATAAGGTGTTCTGTCAGGGTGCGATCTGGCAACTGAATAGCTTTGACCAATGGGGCGTTGAGCTGGGCAAGCAGCTTTCTACACCTATTTATCAAGCACTTAAGGCGCAGGGTGACGCTCAGTTCGACAGTTCAACAGCGCAGTTGATTGCCCTGTTCCGCCAACAAAACCGCTAAACCCTGTTTAGCATCAGCAAGGCTGCCCGCGGGCAGCCTTTATTTTTTGCGCCGTCATCGTACTGTCACTTTTTAGTTTTATTTTTACACAAAGTGTGGTAGAAACTTGTTGAAAATAACAACAAGAAACAACAATCAGATGAGGCCGTAATTATGGAAAGCTTCGAAGACTTACTGAACATGTTGGAACGTCCGGCGGCGAAAACCCGCACCGTTAAGCGCAAATGGCGGGAAATTGAGGAATTGAAAGAACGCCAAAGGCTCAAAAAAGAGCTTTGTGACATTGATTGGACCATTGAACCGGAACTGATTGATATCGAATTATAAACAAAAGGGCCTGCAGCTAACTGCAGGCCCTTTTCGTTATTCGATACCGTCAATACGGCACAAGCGTCAGTTACAACACTGAGTGCCAGTTTATCGGCGTTTTGCCGGCGGCACGCAGTAGGCTATTGGTCTGTAAAAAATGGCCACAGCCCAGAAAGCCGCGATGCGCTGATAACGGCGACGGGTGGGGAGCCTGCAGAATATGATGCCGGCTGGCGTCAATTAGCCGCGCTTTCTTCTGCGCATGAGAGCCCCAGAGTAAAAACACCAATTGCTCACAGTGCTGGCTGATCTGTCGGATCACCTGATCAGTAAATTGCTCCCAGCCCAGGGCGCGATGCGAGTTCGGCTCATTTGCCACCACCGTCAACACGGTATTCAGCAATAACACGCCCTGCTCGGCCCAGCTTTGCAGGTAGCCATGTGACGGCACTTGAAAGTCTGCATATTCCAGCGCCAGCTCCTTGTAGATATTCAGCAACGAAGGCGGCACCCGTACGCCCGGCCTGACCGAAAACGCCAGCCCATGCGCCTGGTTTGGGCCATGATACGGATCCTGCCCCAGCACCACCACCTTCAGCTCAGATAACGGCGTCAGCTTAAACGCATTAAAGATTTCACTGTCCGGCGGATAGATCACCTGGCCACCGGCACGTGCCTGCTGGATCGCCGTCAGCGTTTGCTGAAAGTAGGGTTGTTGCTTTTCACTGCCAAGAAGGTCCTGCCATTGCATCAGCGATTATCCAGTTGTCGTAATACCTGCTCGAGGGTGGCAAAATCGGCCGGAATATCCCGGCTATAACTTTGCTCAGCGGCACATTTTGCCAAAGCCGCCGGTAAAGCGATAGGTGTTCCTAAAATATTCTCTACCTGTTCTTTAAACTTAGCCGGATGCGCTGTACCGAGGAAGATCCCCACCTCACCCGGCTGCAGGCTACGTTTTAACGCCTTATAGGCAACAGCCGCGTGCGGCTCACTCAGATAACCCTCTTGCGCCAGTAAGCGCATACCAAGCTGGGTGTCATCTTCATCGACCTTAACCGCCTCGATATCAGTCCGGCTCACTACCCCCTGCGCCAACAGCGCTTCTACCCTGGGCCAGTTATTCGGTGCACTGACGTCCATCGCATTCGATAAGGTGGCGATGGTTTTGTTGGGTTGCCACTGGCCGCTCTGCCAGTAACGCGGCACGGTATCATTCAGGTTCGTCGCAGCAACCATCCGCTTAATCGGCAGCCCCAGCGCCTTGGCAATCAGACCGGCAGTCAGGTTACCAAAGTTACCGCTGGGTACCGCTATCACCGCTTCTGAGCGTTGCTCGGCCGGCAGTTGGGCAATAGCTTCAAAGTAATAACAGATTTGCGCAAATAAACGACTGATATTAATCGAGTTGGCCGAGTTAATATTGTAGGTTTTTACCAGCTCCTGCTGATCAAAAACTTGCTTAACCAGCGCCTGACACTGGTCAAAGTCACCATCCACCGCCAGCGTGGTAATATTCTGCCCTAGAGTGGTAAACAGCTTTTCCTGCAGCAGACTGATCTTGCCTTTCGGATACAGGATCACCACCTCTACCCCAGGCTGCTGATAAAACGCATGCGCCACGGCCGCACCGGTATCGCCGGAGGTGGCCGTAACAATAGTGGTTTTGCGCCCGCCCTGGGCTTTGGCCAGCGCCTGCGCCATAAAGCGGCCACCAAAGTCTTTAAACGCCAGCGTCGGGCCATGAAACAGCTCCAGACAAAACGTCTGCGCCGTAACTGGCACCAGTGGCGCGGCAAAGGTAAAGGCGGCGCTCACCATCTGAGCGACTTCAGCCTCGGTTAGCTCATCGCCAATCAAGGCAGATAAAATCTTGGTACTGCGTGCTACCAGCGGTAAAGCGAGTAAAGCGTCAATATTCAGCTTTGGCCAGCTGGTTGGGAAAAATAAGCCTTGTTGCTGGCCCAGGCCCTGTCGGACCGCCTGTAAAAAACTGACTTGTTCGGTTGGGACTTTTAAATTGGTTAAAATCATCTTTATTACTCCGCGAGCGCTCTGGCGCCCTGTGGCGCTAACCGGCAGATGGCGGTCAGCGCGTCCTGATTCTTGGCATAATGGGCATTAAGGTAAGCCGCCGTCGCGGCAGCCTGCGCATCATCCCGGCAAAGCGCAAATACAGTCGGGCCGGCACCGGAAATCCCCAGGTGCAGCACCCCTTGCTCACTTAGGGCGTTACGCAAGGGCAATAATTCCGGCATCAGACTCTCCCGGGCTGGTTCTGCCACCCGATCCTGCAACGCCGCCGCGGCATCCTGTTCATCACCGGCGTAGAGCGCACTGACAAAGCGGCTGAGCATACCGGCAAAGGCGATACTGTCGGTTAAACTTAACTGCTGTGGCAAAACAGCACGCGCGGCCTTGGTCGAGAGTACAGTACCCGGATAACAGAGCACCACCCGCCAATGCTCGAACCAGGGCAAGCTGCGGCAAATCTGCGCACTATCCGGTAACATCAGCTGTAAGCCACCATAATAAGATGGCGCCACATTGTCATAATGCACACTGCCACTGACCCCGCCCTCCGCCACCGCCATTAACTGTAGCAGCTCACTCTGGCTAAACGGCTGGCCGAAATAGTCATTAAAGGCATAAAAAGCAACGACGATTGAACAGGCGCTGGAGCCTAAACCACTGCCGACCGGCAGCTGTTTATTAAGCTGCAAGCGCAGCCGGGGCAAGGGCTTACCCAGTGCCTGTTCAAAGGCATAAAAGGCTTTAAACACCAGATTATCTTCGGTTGCCGCCGGTAGCTGATGCAGATAGCGGCCGCTTAGCTGCAAACTGAGCTCTGCCGCCTCGCCCAGGATCAGCAGCTCATCACCAAGCAGGCTGCCGTCTACCGGTTCAAAGGCGGCGCCCAACAAGTCAAAACCGACGCTGAGATTGCCGGTCGAGGCCGGCGCATAATAACGCTTAGTTGAATGTGATTGCATAGACTATACCTGCTGCTGCCAGCTCAGGGTGCGCAGAATATCGCTAAAGACCCCGGCAGAGGTCACAGCAGCACCGGCACCATAACCGCGCAGCACAAAGGGGATAGGCTGATAATAGCGGCTTAAGATCGATAGCGCATTCTCACCGTCTTTTACTTTGGCCAGCGGATGATCAGCGGCCAGCGCTTTAATCGCGACCTTACATTTGCCATCGCGGATCTCGCCGATATAGCGCAGCACCTTACCCTCCGCTTTGGCAGCAGCCAGCCGCTCAGCAAAGGCCTGGTCTAATTGCGGCAGCTGCGCCATAAAATCTTCGACGTTAGCACCGGCAGCAAAACCGGCCGGCAACACCGAGTCCACTTCGACCTCACTCAGATCCAGCATTAAACCGGCTTCGCGCGCCATAATCAGTAGCTTGCGTGCCACATCCATACCGGATAAGTCATCGCGCGGATCAGGCTCAGTAAAGCCCATAGCGCGGGCTTTGGCGGTCACCACCGACAGCGGCACCCCGGCTTCCAGCTCGCCAAAGATATAGGATAAGGAGCCGGATAGAATGCCTTCAAAGGCCAGCAACTGATCGCCGGCATTTAGCAGCCCTTGCAGGGTATCGATTACCGGTAAACCGGCACCGACCGTGGTTTCATATAAAAAGCGTCGCCGTTGCTGCTGGGCAACAGCACGCAAGCGATGGTAATACTCCAGGCTGCTGGTATTGGCTTTTTTGTTTGGCGTAACGACATGGAAGCCGGCTGCCAGGAAATCTGCGTACTGGTCCGCCACTGCCTGAGCACTGGTGCAATCGACCAGTACCGGATTGGTTAAATGCTGTTCCTGGACAAAGCGGTTTAACTCCGCCAGCGAAAACTGTGCATTGGCCTCTGCCAATGCCGGCTGCCAGTTTTTCAGATCCACACCGTCTTTCGCCAATAACAGCTGCTTACTATTGGCGATACCGTAAACGGTAAGCTTAACCTGGCGCTGCTGTAAAAAGGCTTGTTGCCGTTCGATCTGGGCCAGTAATTCACTGCCGACCACCCCGCAACCGACCAGAAACACATCAATGCTGGGGATATGGCTGAAGAAGTTCTCATGGCAGACCTTAACTGCATTCTGACAGCTGCGCTGCTCGACTACCGCAGAGATCGAGCGCTCACTGCTATCCTGCGCAATGGCTACTACGTTCACCCGCGCCTGCGCCAGCGAAGCGAAGAACTTCGCAGCCACACCTCTGTGCTGCCGCATGCCATCGCCGACCAGGCTGACAATCGCCATATCAGATTGGATGGCTAATGGCCGTAGCAGTTTGTTTTGCAATTCTAATTCGAACTCGGCTTCCAGCGCCTTTTTCGCCGCCACCAGATGCAGCTGCGGCACACAGAAGCTGATGCTAAATTCCGACGAGGACTGGGTAATTAAGCTTACCGAAATCTGTGCGCGCGCCATGGCGGCAAATACCCGGCTGGCCATGCCCACCACGCCCTTTAAACCCGGGCCAGATACCGTAATCAGCGCCAGATGCTCAAGGCTGGAAATGCCCTTCACCAGCGCTTCACCATCGCCTTCCACATCGATACAGGTGCCCGGCGCACTGGGGTTAAGGGTATTTTTGATATAACAGGGAATTTGCACCCGCGCCAGCGGGCCGATTGTTTTCGGATGCAGCACCTTAGCACCGAAATAAGATAACTCCATCGCCTCATCGTAAGACAGACGATCGATTAAGCGGGTTTGTTTCACCTGCCGTGGATCGGCACTGTAGACGCCATCGACATCGGTCCAGATCTCACAGGCACTGGCTTTGATCGCCGCAGCAATGACGGCGGCGGAATAATCCGAACCATTGCGTCCCAATAAGGCCGTCTCGCCCTGGGCGTTACTGGAAACAAAGCCTGCCATCACATAGATGCTGGCTGGTGTCGCCGCCATAGCGGCATCAATCACGGTTGCTGTCGCCGCCACATCGGCAGTGGCATTTAAAAAATCACCCTGACTTTTCACCAGCTTTACCGAGTCCAGCGCCTGCACATCCGCACCTTTCCCCTCTAACAAGGCCGTCATCAGTGCCACGCTGAACTGCTCGCCCAGGCCCAGGATCTGCGCTTTAATATGATCCGGGCAAAACTTTAATAAACTCATGCCCTGTAACTGCCAGCCCAACTGCTGGATCTGGCTGTTGATCAGCGCCTGCACCTGCTGCCGGCGTGCTTCACTGACGCCTGGTACCTCGGCTAACAGTTGCTGGTAGCGCTGTTCAAGCTGGCTTAGCGGCGACTGAAAGTCGGCTCCCAGATAGGCCAGATCAGTTAATTCGACCAGCGTATTGGTTACGCCCTGCGGGGCCGATAACACCAGACAGACTTGTTCTGTTGTTGCCTGCTGCAACACAATTTGCGCCACTTCAGAAAATCTGGCCACCGACGCCAGCGATGACCCGCCAAATTTTAGCACCCTCATAATTTCTCCTCGCGCATCCAAGTCTTAAGTCGTTTTGTTATCGCAGACCTTTGTTAGTCAACCTGCTGTCACGCTATGTTGCGTGATCAATGCTGGTTCACCTGGGCCAAGTGGCCAAAAAAAAGGCCCGGAACCTTTGAGGTCACGGGCCTTTTTACAGACAGCACACCGCCGACCTCCTACCCCGCGGGGTTGGTGGTGGTAATAATGGTGGTGAGTACTGCTGCTTTTATATTCATAGACTACACTATGCACAGACTTTTAGACGTCTGTCAAACCTTTTCTAAGTTGTTATTGTGGACAGCCACGACGCTAGGCCAGCGCAGCCTCGCTCCAGATACTGATCTGGTTACGCCCGGCCCGCTTGGCCTGATACAAGGCCTGATCCGCTTGTTGCAGCATAGTTTCCACACTGCAGCCTGCTGCGCCGGTGCTGATACCGCAGCTAATCGTCAACTTTACTGCCGCGCTTTGCACAGCACAGAATTGCTCCATTTGCTGACGCAACCGCTGGGCAACCTCAATAGCTCCAGCCAGCTCAGTATCGGGCAAGATCACGGCAAACTCTGCTCCGGCCAAGCGCGCCAACAAATCATTATCGCGCAACAAGGCGCTAAACTGGCGAGCCAGCCCCTGTAACATCTGGTCGCCATGTTGATGGCCGTATTGATCGTTGAGCAGTTTGAAACGGTCCAGTTCGAAACGCAGTAACGCTAAAGGCCGCTGGTAGCGCTCAGCCCGGGTCAGTTCCAGTTGCAATTGCTGTTGCAGGTATTGCCAATTTGGTAAGGCCGTTAGCGTATCGAAACGATCCAGCTGTTTCAGTTGTTGCGTTTTAAATAACACCTCAGCGTGGTAACGGGCGGCCTCGCTGGCATCCTCCAGCCACAGTGCCAATTGTGCCTCCTCCTGTGGATTACTCAGCGGGATAAAGCTGACATTCTGCGCCATCTGGAACTCATTTTGCTCAGCCTTTGCCTGGCGCGGCAGCTTCAGCAAATACAAACGTTGTTGCCAGCTCAGCTGCTGAGTTTGTTGCTGCTGCAACACCTCAGCCATTTTACGGCAGAACCAGCTCTTAGGTACTTCCGGGAACAGGCTGAAAAAATCCTGCCCCAGAATCTGGGCTTCGGGTAACTCTAACTGCTGGCATAAAAAGGAGTTAACATAGCTCAGCTGATAACGGCTATTCAGCACCAATACAGCACCAGGTAACTGATTAACCAGTCGTTGCAGATTAAGATTCATGCCGTTATCACTCCTGAGGCGAAAGTCTATTGCCAAAACTCTTCTATTTTGTGAAATAATTATTTTAAATAACAACTATATTCGCTATGGTAGCAGGAGTGAATCGCTTTTTGCTCCGAATGCCAATCAGGGTGACGCCATGCCGCAAACCAGCCTGTCTAAAAAGCTGCTGACCAAGGTTTTATCGGTTTATTTTATTTTGACGCTGATTGTCACCCTGGGTCAGATCGTGGCCGAGTACTACAATGCGAAAAGCTTTATCCGTAACGAACTGACGACCTTACAACAAACCTTCGCCGGTAGTCTTACCCGGGCTATCTGGGAGCTTAATACCCCACAAACGCTGAATATCGCCGACGGTCTGCTGGCGGTACCTGCCATTGAAGGGGTCATTGTCCGGGATGATAACGGTACTGTTATAACCCAGTCCGGCCGCTATATCGACATTCAGCAACGCTTTAGCAACCAACTGGTACAGCAGGAACTCAGTCTGAGCGACCAGCAAAGCGGCATCTTTGGTTATACCTTCCCATTGATCTTCGAATTTTCCGGCCGTACCAGCCAGGTTGGTGATGTTACTCTGTTCTCTAGTCGCAAAGTCGTCATTGAACGGATTGAAATGGGCATCTATTTCCTGATTGGTAATGCGATGCTAAAAACCACTTTTTTGATTATTTTGTTTTTAATGGCTTTCCGGCGTTATCTGACCGAGCCGCTGGCAGATCTGAGCCAGCAGATTGAAAGTCTGGATTTGGACCAGTTGGACGGCTCTAAAGTACGTATTACGCCAGATGAAGGTGCCGAACTGACAGTAATGGCGAATGCCTACAATAAATTAATCGACCGCTTGCAGGACAATCAGCAGCAGTTAAAGCAGACGCAGCAGCAACTGATGTTATCCAACAACAAACTGGATCAGCAAAATTTACTGCTGGAGCAGGAAGTCGCCCGTAAAACCTCCGGCTTAAGTCAGGCGATGATGGATCTTCAGCAACAGAAGCAAGAACTGCTGCAGAAGAAGCAGGCGCTGCGCGAGGAAATCGAACAGCGTCGCCAGACCGAACTCGACCTGCGGCAAAAACAACGGGAACTGCAGGACACCATTGATAACCTGAATCAGGCGCAGGACCGGCTGGTACAATCAGAAAAAATGGCCGCCTTGGGTGGTTTGGTTGCCGGCATAACCCACGAGGTAAATACTCCGGTCGGTATTGGCGTAACGGCCACCAGTTTTCTGGCAGAGCGCTTGCGTCAACTGGAGCAGGCCTTTCGTGAAAAAACCCTTACCCCGAAAATGCTGGAAGATTTTTTATCTGAAGCCGGTCAAAGTACCGACTTGCTGCAATCCAATCTGAGCCGGGCGTCAGAGCTGATTGCCAGCTTTAAGCAAATTGCGGTCGACCAGGCGAGTGAAGCGATCCGCACCATAAATCTGTGCCACTATATTCACGAAATTATTCGCTCGCTGCAGCCACACTTCAAAAAAACCAAACACCAGCTCGAAGTTAACTGTGCCGAGAATATTATTCTGGATTGCCCGGCTGGCGCTATCTCACAAATCTTTACCAATTTCCTGATGAACTCGTTAATTCACGGTTTTGAGGGGATTGAGCAAGGATTGATCCGGATCACCGTTACGGACGACGCCGATAATATTGATATCCATTACAGTGATAACGGTATCGGTTTATCAGAGGCGCAACTGGAGAAACTGTTCCATCCTTTCTTTACCACCAAACGCGATCAGGGCGGCAGTGGCCTTGGCACTCATATCGCTTACAACCTGGTACGGCAGACGCTGGGCGGCAGTATTGAGGCCAACAGCAGCCCGGGCAAGGGCTTGCATTATCATGTCAACTTCCCGAAAAAACCAAGATTGCCTCGCTAAGGCAGGTTATACTGCAGCGTCTTTAATGAAACGGAAGTTAAGTTGTTATGTGGTTTAAAAATG
Organism: Alishewanella sp. HH-ZS; assembly: GCF_001704375.1. Taxonomy (NCBI): domain Bacteria; kingdom Pseudomonadati; phylum Pseudomonadota; class Gammaproteobacteria; order Alteromonadales; family Alteromonadaceae; genus Alishewanella; species Alishewanella sp. HH-ZS. Next base: position 114,907 of record NZ_LZEJ01000001.1, read on the forward strand.
TGCGGGTGTACCGGTTAAGTGCGCCTTTAACAATTGAAGCAGCCGCGCTGGAACAGGCGCTGGCAGAATACAAATTTACCCCCTGTAGTGGCCAGGAAGCGGTACGCAGCGGTTTTAGCTTCCCGCTGCATCCCTCGATCAAACACTACAGCCATCAGCAAAATCAGCGCTGGTATTTCGCGATAAAACGTCAGGAAAAGGTGTTGCCGGCAGCCGTGATTAATGAAGAACTGGCGCCGAAACTGGACGCGGCAGCCACAGAGGCCGGTCGGCCGCTGAGTCGCAAAGAGAAGCAGGCACTAAAAGAAGATCTGATCCAGACGTTATTGCCCAGAGCCTTCAGCCGCTCCAGCCTGACTCAGGGCTATTACGATGCAGAACGGCAATGGTTGGTATTAAACACCGGTAGTGCCAGCAAAGCCGAAGATATCCTGGCTCTGCTGCGCAAGGCTTTAGGCTCATTGCCTGCCCTGCCCTGGCTGGATAGTCATAAATTGAATCAACAACTGCAACTTTGGCTGCAACAGCAGTCCTTGCCGGCACAATTTCAGCTGGGCGCCGCAGTTGAGCTGAAAGCGCCGGATGAGGAAGGTGCCAAGGTTAAATTTAGTAACCACCTACTTACTGCTGATGAGGTGCAGACCCATTTGCAGGATAAACTGGTTACCCGGCTCAGTTTACAACAAGAGCAAGGTTTAGCTTTGACCGTCGCTGATGATGGCGGTATAAAGCAGATCCAATATCCGGACGCCCTGTTTGAGCAAAACGAGGAACTCGGCTGGGACGATTTAATTAGTCGCCTGGATGCGGATCTGATCCTGATGGCCGATAGTCTGGATCAGGCATTACAGGCAATCAGCGCTCAGGTAAACGGCAGTCATTAAAGCTGTCAGAGGCTGCCATATCTTAGCGGTTAGGCAGCCCCTGATGTTCTAGCTAAACAAGCAACGAATATCATTATAAAGTTCAGTAAATACCGGTTGCTTGTTAAATTCGGGTACAGTGATCAGTTGCTGCTGCAAATAATATTGCAGTAACTTGATTTCAGCTTCTGCCGACTTATAGTAGCCTCGGGAGATGGCTGCCAGCCGGATAAAATCCGTATAATCCGGTGGTACTCCCCCCTGACAGAGGCGCCAGTTTTTGGCCGCGCTCTGAAACTCCGCGCCAAAATCCCAAGCCTGCAGTATTTTCACGCTGATATAGGGGCTGACTTTCTCAACCAGATTATGTAAAAACACCGGGTGCCCAAACACCTCCGGATGACGCTCAGCCTCGGCAATCACCGCCAGTGCACCGATATTATGCACCAGAGCGCAGAGCGTCATCACATCGCTACTGAGGGTGCAAGCACGGTTATGTTGCTGGTGCAGTTTCAAACAGGTCACAGCGATAGTCGCAACCTGTACATTATCAGCCCACAGTTTATCCAATTGTTGCTGCACCAGTTTATATTTAGACACAAACAGCTGCTCCAGCGCTAAGGCTGTCGCCACATGCTTAATCTGACTTAAACCGATCCGGGTCACGGCCTGTTGCAGCGTATTGCATTTGATGGCCCGTCCCAGAAAGGCACTGTTCGCCAGTTTCATCAGGCGGGCAGCCAGCGCCGGATCCTGCGCAATAATCTCAGCCATTTGCGCCAGGGTCACCTCAGGATCATCGGCATACTGTCGAACCCGCAGCGCGATCTCCGGCAGGGTCGGTAGCAGTAAGCGATCAGTTTTAATCTTTTCATCCAGAATGGTCAGTAATGCTTGTTGTGCGCTCATTGCTGTGATAATTCCCCTGTTGACCCTGCTTCTGCCAGCGGTGCTAACTCACCGTCCATTTGTTGCAACAACCTGAATATCTCATCTTTCGCTGCCTGACTTGCCGCCTTCTCCAGCAAGCCCGCTAATCTGGTCAGTTCCGGATAACCCATACTGCCAGCACTGCCTTTTAAACTGTGCGCCGCAAAGCCAAGCGCTGACCAGTCAGCCGCAGCGGCCAATTGCTGCAATTCTGCTAACAGTGCCGGTAATTGCTGCCGGAATTGTTGCAGTAACAGCTGCATCGCCGGATCAGCCGCCAGTTGCTGCTCCAGCGCTGACGCTTTACCGACATTTTGTCGGGCATAACGCTGAATCATCTGCTGGAATTGCTGTGGTACCACCGGCTTGGCCAGAATGTCCTGACAACCTGCCTGGCGATAACGCTCTGCGTCTTCAGTCATCACATTAGCAGTAACGGCGACAATAGGTGTTTGGATCCCGGCCAGACGAATTAACCGGGTTGCCTCCTCGCCGCCCATCACCGGCATTTGCATATCCATAAAAATCAAATCAAAGGACTCGACCAGCACCCGCTCCACCGCCTGATGACCATTCTCCACCATAACATGTTCCAGCCCAAGCTGTTGTAGCATCAGTTCCAGCAGTAGTTGGTTGTCTGGATTATCTTCCGCAACCAATACCCGTAACGAAGCTGGCAGGGTTAATGGCTGGCTTGGTTCCGCCGCCGCAGTGCAGCTTTGATAACTGTCGACCAATCTTGGATTGGGCGCCAGCCGGAACTGTACTTCGAAGCTACTCCCCACACCTTTGACACTTTGTACCTGGATATCGCCATCCATTTGTTCCATCAGCTTCTTCGAAATACACAGGCCAAGACCAGTACCGCCAAAGTGCCGGGTAACAGTCGCATCGGCCTGAACGAAAGGTTGAAACAAGCGGGAGACTTCTTCAGCCGTCATGCCAATGCCGGTATCTTTAATCTTAATTGATAATAGCGCACGCAGCGGCTGATAACTGACACTAATCACAATTTTACCTTTACGGGTAAATTTAACCGCATTACTGGTCAGATTCAGCAATACCTGGCGCACTCGTAAACTGTCGTTAAAGAGCTCAGCAGGCAGCGGGAAATGCAGTTCCAGCTGGCAGGCCAAACCTTTCTGCGTCGCTTGTTCCCGGGTCTGCTGATAAATTTCATCCAGCATCGCCAGATAGTTAAAATGCTCTGGCTGTAACTCCAGTTTCTCCGCTTCGATTTTCGACAGATCCAGAATATCATTAATCAGCTGCAGTAAATGCCCACTGCTGCGCAGTACCCGGCTAAGATAGTCAGAGCGACGCGAGGCGTCCTGCTCCTGCAAGGCCTGCTGGCTAAAGCCGATCACTGCCGTCAGCGGCGTGCGGATTTCATGGCTCATATTAGCTAAAAATACACTTTTTAACCGGTTGGCTTGCTCAGCCAGCTCCCGCGCTACGATCAACTCCTGATTGGCGGCGGCCAGATCATCATTAGCCCGGGCGAGCGCCTGAGTGCGTTGTAGTACCTTCTCTTCCAGTTGCTGCTTATACGCCAGCTCCCGCTCCCGATAGACACGCAATTGCCGGACCATCACATTAAAAGCAGCAAACATATCACCGAGTTCATCCGGCCGCCGCGGCTCCAGCACAAAAGACAGATCCCCCTTACCCACCGCAGTTTTGGCTAAAGTGAGTTGCCGAACAGGCTCAAACACCTGCCGGATCAATAACCGATAAATCAACAAAGGGGCCAACAACGCCAAGGTAAGGGTAAAGATGGCAATCCATAGCGGCCAGTTGGGGGCATCCTGGTACAGCTCAGCGGCATCAATGCCATATAACAGCTGATAGGGACCGGCCAGATTACGGCCTACCAATAGCTTGGGTTGGCCGAGTAATAAACCCTGACTGAACCGGGTCTGGTCGATACTTTGCTGCAAGGCCCGATAATGGCTGGGGGTAAAGGCGCTGCCAATCAGGGCCTCATTTGCGGCGTAGGCAATGGTTGCCGTGCGGTTGATAATTAAGGTTACACTTTGTGGCGTTACCGGGTCCTGCACTACTCTGGCAAACGCCGCCGGCTCAGTAACGATCAGCAAATAGCCCCACAGCTGACGGTTGCCGGCGCTGTCCGGCAGATAAAGCTTACGGGCAAAAAATAACTTCAGTTGCCGCTCTGCGCCATCTGGTGCAATAAAGATACCCTGCTCATCTATCATGCCCTGAATGGCAGAAAAATACTCATTTCTAAAGCGCTCGGGGACGGTTTGCTCAGTGCTGGCAGTAGGATAAAGCGTATCTTCATCACCATTCAGGCGTAACAGCTTGATAGCGTGAATATTGGCGTCCTGCTCAACGAACTTTTGAAATAACTGGCGGGTTAACTCCCGACTCTCGGGTAGCGGTTGTTGGATATGCTGTACTAAGGTACGGGCCGTAGCCAATACCGAAAGCCGGATCTGATGAAACAACAAAAACTCATTTAACTCTTGTTGTTGTTGTTGCAGCTTTAACGCGACCTGATTGTAATACTGTTGTTGCTGATACTGGCCGCTAAAATGATAAGCCAGGTAGCCCAATGCCAGCACCGGCAGCACCAATAAAGGAATAATATAGACCAGCAGCGTGGCTCTGAGCTTCATCTGGTCTGTACCTTCCTTTGCTAAACTACCCTGGACACAGCATAACGAGCATCAGGCAGCAGAACAAGTCAGGCGAAAATAAATTTCGCCATAAAAATCAGCGCCAACAGCCAGACACTCAGGGTAGTTCGTTCCACTTTACCGGTGAGCAGACAAAGTACGGCGTAGCTGATAAAACCCATACCAATACCATCGGCAATTGAAAAGGTGAGCGGCATCATAATCAGCACTACCGCGACCGGTACCGCCTGCAACATATCATCCCATTCAACATGCTGTAAGCTGGTCAGCATCAAAGTCGCTACATACAGCAAGGCTCCTGCGGTAGCATAGCCCGGTACCATGGCAGCCAGTGGTGAAAACCACAAGGCCAATAAAAACAGCAGGCCTGTTACAATAGCGGTCAGGCCGGTGCGCCCACCTGCCGCCACACCACTGGTGCTTTCGACATAGCTGGTGGTAGTCGAAGTTCCCAACAGGGCGCCAACCATACTGGCGCTGCTATCGGCCACGAGCGCACGGCTTAAGTCCGGTACCTTGCCATCTGCTTGTAACAAGCCCGCTTTTTGGGTTACCGCTACCAGCGTACCTGAGGTATCAAATAAATCGAGAAACAGTAAGGTCAGTACTACCGGGATAATGCTCAGTGTCAGCGCAGCCGTAAAATCCAGCTGCATAAAGGTCGGTGCCAGCGAGGGTGGCATAGCAACGATACCGCTAAACTCAGTGTCACCTAACCACCACGCGGCCAGCGTTACCAGCAAAATACTGACCAGGACAGCGCTATGCCAACCGCGATGCGCCAGCGCAAAGATCAGAAAAAAGCCGGCAATGGCTAACAGTACCTGTGGACTATGCAAATCACCAAGAGTAACCAGCGTTGCCGGGCTGGCGACGATAATATTGGCCGTTTTCAGCGCGATCAACGCCAGAAACATGCCGATACCGGCGGCAATCCCCAACTTTAGCGGCAAGGGGATACTGTTAATAATCCATTCCCGGATCTTAAAAATGCTTAGCAGTAAAAATAAACAACCGGAAAAAAATACCGCAGCCAGCGCCGTCTGCCAGCTATAGCCCTGCTCCAGCACTATCACATAAGTAAAAAAGGCATTCAGCCCCATACCCGGTGCCAGGGCGATCGGCAGATTCGCCAACAGCCCCATCAATACACAGCCCAGTGCAGCGGCCAGACAGGTTGCGACAAAGACCGCACCATGATCCATGCCGGCCTGCGCCAGTAAGCTGGGATTGACAAACAGCACATAAGACATCGCCATAAAGGTCGTCAGACCGGCCAGCAGCTCCTTGCGGACCGAGCTATGGCGGGCGGATATTTTGAACAGTTGCTCGAACATATCAGTTCCGGCGGGGCGCTTGGCCGCGGCCCGCAGTAAGAAGAAAGGAAGTTAGATAATTTTGTTATCCTGCCAGAATTTTTCTTTTTCCAGCCGTTTTTGCCGCTTTTCGCACGGCTTATCACAATCACAGGCTTTATCTATGCCCAGCTCACCTAAACCGCCACAACTGCCGGCCAGCGTTTTGCGCTGCAACAGATAGCCGACCGCCATCGCTACCACAACCACTAAAAACAGCCCAAATGTCAGCAAAAAGATCGTCATACGCTACCTCAGGATTAATTTAAAAAAGGTGTGAACGCATCAGAATAGCGCTCTTCAAAACCGGTTTCGGTTTTTACAATCAGGATCGCTGCCAGCTGGTGCTGATTGGCAAAGGCAATCGCCTCGTCAGCAGGCAACACATTTAAGGTGGTGGCATAAGCATCAGCAACAATCGCATCCGGATGCAGTACAGTACTGGATACGGTCTTATGCTGAATAGGCTTGCCGCTACGCGGGTCAATCAGATGTGAATAGCGAATACCGTCTTCTTCAAAGTAGTTACGATAATCACCCGATGTCGCCAGTGCCATGCTCTGTAATGCCAGTATTCGCTGCACTGAGCGTTCGCTACTGACCGGACGCTCAATAGCAATCTTCCAGGGGCCGCTTGGCTTGGCTGTGCCTACCCGCATATCACCGCCGATATCGACCATAAAGCTCTGATAACCATGTGCCAGCAGAATTTCAGCCAGACGATCTACACCATAACCCTTGGCAATAGTCGATAAATCAATCGCCACCCGCGGCTCCAATTTGCGCAGCACCTGCCCCTCTAACGCAATTTTATCTATTCCGACATAAGCGCGAATGGCATCCAGTTGGGCTTGCTCCGGGGCATGAGTAATGCGTCCCTGAGCACCAAAGCCCCACAATTCCACCAAGGGGCCAACAGTCACATCCAGAATGCCACCACTTTGCTGACCAATGCGGATTGCTTCGGCAATCACCTTCGCAGTTTGTGGCGTTAGCGTGACCGGTTCAGTGCTTTGCTGGCGGTTAAAGCGCATCAGCTCTGACTCCGGCCGGTAAGTCGACATCAGATCGTTGATCAGTTCCAGCTCGGTATCCAGCTCTTGCTGCAGTGCAGTCAGATCCGGTTGCTGTTCACTGTAAAACTTCACCACATAGTAGGTGCCCATGGTCTTGCCTTGTAGCTGATACTCTTTCGCCTGCTGCGCGGGCTGACAACCCATCACAAGTAACAGCAACAACAGCGGAACCAAACGACAGACAGACCACATATTTACTACTCCGGTAAAAGAAAAGGGGCGACTAAGTCGCCCCTATTTTACCGTGTTCGCGGTTGATTAACCACCGAAGTCGTCTAACAGAATGTTGTCGTCTTCTACACCTAAGTCTTTCAACATGTTGATTACCGCCTTATTCATCATTGGCGGACCACACATGTAGAATTCACAGTCTTCCGGTGCTTTATGGTTTTTCAGGTAGTTTTCATAAATCACGTTATGAATAAAACCGGTATAACCTGTCCAGTTGTCCTCTGGCTGCGGATCTGATAACGCCGTGTGCCAGACAAAGTTTTCATTCTCTGCTGCCAGCATATCGAAATCTTCAACATAGAACATTTCTCGCTTCGAACGGGCACCGTACCAGAAGCTGATCTTACGCTTGGATTTTAAGCGGCGTAACTGGTCGAAAATATGTGAACGCATTGGCGCCATACCGGCACCACCACCGATAAATACCATTTCGGCGTCAGTGTCTTTCGCAAAGAACTCACCGAATGGACCTGAAATCGTCACCTTGTCACCGGCCTTTAATGACCAGATAAAGGACGACATCTTACCGCAAGGTAATGACAGGTTATTTGGCGGCGGTGTTGCGATCCGCACGTTCAGCATGATGATGCCTTCTTCTTCCGGGTAGTTCGCCATTGAGTAAGCACGAATGGTCGGCTCATCAACTTTAGATTCCAGCGTAAAGAACTTAAAGCGTTCCCAGTCGCCACGGTATTGTTCAGGGATATCGAAATCCTTGTACTTAACATGGTGGGGTGGTGCTTCGATCTGAATATAACCACCGGCACGGAATGGCACTGACTCGCCATCCGGGATCTGCAGCTTCAGCTCTTTGATAAAGGTCGCTTTGTTATCGTTAGAGATAACAGTACAGTCCCATTTCTTGATACCGAAAATCTCCGGCTCTACCTCGATCTCCATATCAGATTTAACGTTAACCTGACAGGATAAGCGGCAACCTTCACGGGCTTCACCCTTAGTGATGTGACCCAGCTCAGTTGGCAGAATTTCACCGCCACCGGCGTGTACGTGCACCCGGCACTGACCACAAGAACCACCGCCACCACAGGCTGATGATAAAAAGATACCGTTGTCTGCTAAAACATTTAACAGTTTACCGCCGGCTTTGGTTTTAATGGCTTTGCTTGGATCACCGTTAACACTGATGGTAATGTCACCGCTGGCAACCAGCTTTGACTTGGCGGCCAGGATAATAAATACCAGCGCCAGTACCACGACAGTGAACATGCCAACGCCAAGATAAATCTCTTGCATGGTGCTATTCCTCTACTGCTTACAGTTGAACGCCGGAGAAGGACATAAAGCCTAATCCCATTAAACCTACTACCAGGAAGGTAGTGCCCAGACCGCGTAAGCCATCCGGAATATCGGCATACTTCAGTTTTTCACGTACTGCAGCCAGTAAGGTAATCGCCAGCGCCCAGCCAACACCACTACCTAAACCGAATACTACGCTTTCACTAAAGGTATAATCACGCTCAACCATAAAGGCTACCGCACCGAAGATCGCACAGTTTACTGTGATCAACGGCAGGAAGATCCCCAGGGCGTTGTACAGAGCCGGGAAATACTTATCCAACGCCATCTCCAGGATCTGTACCAGCGCCGCAATAACGCCGATATAGGTCAGGAAGCCGAGGAAGCTTAAATCTGCATCCGGGAAACCGGCCCAGGCTAAAGCGCCCGGTGCTAACAAGTTAGCGTACACCAGATTGTTCACCGGTACAGAAATACCCAGTACCACGATAACCGCAACACCTAAACCAAAGGCAGTTTTAATCTTCTGCGATACCGCCAGGAAGGTACACATACCGAGGAAGAAGGCCAGTGCCAGGTTTTCAATAAAAACGGCACGTACAAACAGGCTAATATAATGTTCCATGCGTTACTCCTTAAGCCTTTTTCTCAACCTGCTCTGGGCGGAAAGTCCGCAATACCCAGATAAAGCAGGCGATAATGATAAAGGCGCTTGGCGGCATCAACAGGATACCCATAGGCTGATACCAGCCGCCTTCACTGATCAGTGGCATAATTTGTACGCCGAACACTGAACCTGAACCACCCAGTTCGCGGATAAAGGCGACGACCAGCAGTACCACGCTGTAGCCTAAACCGTTACCGATACCATCCAGGAAGCTCATCCCCGGAGTACTCTTCATCGCATAGGCTTCAGCACGGCCCATTACGATACAGTTAGTGATGATCAGGCCAACGAACACTGACAGCTGCTTCGATAAATCGTAAGCGTACGCTTTCAGGAACTGGTCAACGACGATTACCAGCGACGCAATAATCGTCATCTGTACGATAATCCGCACACTGGACGGAATATGGTTGCGAATGGTCGAAATAAACAGGTTAGAAAATGCCGTTACAAAGGTCAGTGCCAGACACATAACCAAAGCAGTGGACATCTGAGTTGTTACTGCCAGCGCAGAACAAATACCCAGTACCTGCAGCGCAATCGGGTTATTGGCAAAAACCGGCCCGAACAGTACGGTTTTGATTTCTTTTGCATTAGCCATTGCTTAAGGCTCCTTGACGTACTTTAGCCAGGAATGGACCAAAACCATTCTCACCGATCCAGAAAGTAAAGGTGTTCTGCACGCCATTGGCAGTCAGCGTTGCACCTGATAAACCATCAACCTGATGCGCAGATTGCGGATCAGCATTACCTGGCTTCAGGATAGATAACGCCAGCTCACCGGCCTCATTGGTCAGTTGCTTACCGACAAACTGGGCTCTCCAGCGTGGGTTCTCGATCTCACCGCCTAAGCCTGGTGTCTCACCCTGCTCATAGTAGTTCAGACCGATAATGGTATTACCATCCACTTCCAGCGCCAGGAAGGCGTGCATAGTGGACCACAAGCCATAGCCATGTACCGGCAGCACGATCGCTTTCAGATTACGCTCAGTATCATACGTCAGATACACAGGCGCAAATTCAGAGATGCGGCGGATAGAGGCAACATCATCAGGCTGAGCCAGAGCCCGGCCATCTTTCAGCGCTTTACGGTAATCAAAATTTTCAGCACAGCTGCGGTCACAGCTGGCATCAATTTCACCCGTGCTCAGGTTCACCAGACGGGTTTCGATATGCTGGTTAAACAGCTCTGCTACCCGGGCGGCTGGCGCACTGCCCTCAACCAGACCGACGCTGCGCAAAATGTTGATTTGCGAGTCTAACTTTTTATTCGCTTGCTGAGCTGGTCGTAATTGTACCGCCGCAGTAGACACCACGATGGCACAGACCAGACATAAAGAAATTACTACGATCAGCGTTTTGCTGATGCTGTCGTTATTACTAGACATTACGTGCCAGCCTCCGCTTGATATTGGCTTGCGCCACGAAGAAATCGAATAAAGGAGCGAACAGGTTAGCAAACAGGATCGCTAACATCATGCCCTCTGGATAAGCCGGGTTAACCACACGGATCATCACCACCATAAAGCCGATCAGAATACCGTAGGCCCACTTGCCCTGGTTGGTAAAAGATGCCGATACCGGATCTGTCGCCATAAAGAACATACCGATGGCAAACCCACCCAGCACCAGATGCCAGTGCCACGGCATAGCAAACAGCGGGTTAGTGTTCGAACCAATAGCATTAAACAGGTAGCTGGTCAGGATCATACCGACCATCACACCCAGCACAATACGCCAGGACGCAATGCGGAAGTAAATCAGCGCCAGACCACCGATTAACAGCGCTAACACAGAGGTTTCACCGACTGAACCCGGAATAAAGCCCAGGAACGCATCCCACCACAGTTGGGTGTTAGCAGCATAGTCCAGTTCGCCCATCTGCGCTTTACTCAGCCAGGTGGCGCCTGAATAACCGTCAGCAACAGTCCATACCGCATCACCGGAAATTTGTGCCGGGTAAGCAAAGAACAGGAAAGCACGACCAGCCAGTGCCGGGTTCAGGAAGTTACGGCCTGTACCACCAAAGACTTCTTTGGCAACAACGACACCGAAGGTGATACCCAGCGCAACCTGCCACAACGGAATAGTGGCGGGCAGAATTAACGCAAACAGGATTGAACTGACAAAGAAACCTTCGTTCACTTCATGCTTACGGACAGAGGCAAATAAAACTTCCCAGAAACCACCGACAATAAAAGTTACGGCGTAAATAGGTAAGAACCAGACGGCACCGTAGAACATCTTGCTACCCCAGCCGGAGTCAGCAGTTAATTCACCGCCTAAGGCTGAGAAAATCGCTACCTGCCAGGTATCCGGCGTCGCAAAACCCTGCGCCAGCGCCAGTGCTGCCTGATGGCCGATGTTATACATGCCGAAGAACAGTGCCGGGAACAAGGCTAACCAAACGAAAATCATAATCCGCTTCAGATCGATACTGTCGCGCACATGAGTGCCGTTTTTGGTAACGTAGCCAGGCGTATACAGCACTGTCGCTACAGCCTCGTATAAGGCGTACCACTTTTCGTATTTGCCGCCTTTTTCAAATTGCGGCTCAATGCGCTCTAAAAAATGCTTTAAGCTCATGATTAGCCTTCCTTCTGGATGGTCGTCAAGCAGTTGCGCAGAATGGTGCCGTAGTCATATTTGCCTGGGCACACATAGGTACACAGCGCCAAATCTTCCTCGTCCAATTCCAGACAACCTAAAGTTGCTGCCTCGTCAGTGTCGCCGGCAATCAGGTTACGCAGTAACAGCGTAGGCAGGATATCCAGCGGCATTACCCGCTCGTAGTTACCGATTGGTACCATGGCGCGTGACGAACCGTTAGTCGTGGTCGTCAGATTGAACAGCTTTTTCGGGCTTAAATGGCCCAAATAAGCGCGGGTTACTGAGTGCTTTTCGGCACCAGGTGCAATCCAGCCCAGGAAGTGTTTTTCAAAGCCTTCCGCCAACACTGAAACCTGAGTATGGAAGCGCCCTAAATAACCGTGCACACCGTGCGCTGTAGTACCAGCCAGTACTGAGCCAGAGATAATACGATTTTGACCGTCAGCAAGTTCACCGGCTGTCAGCTCAGCGGTCGACGCACCCAGTACGGTTTTCACCAAACGTGGATTTTTCACTACAGGACCAGCCAAAGCAACCACACGCTCACTGTGCAGCTGACCGGTGGTAAACAGCTTACCGATGGCAATAACGTCCTGATAGCCAAGGTGCCAAACAACCTTCTTGGCGCCAGCACCATCCAGGAAATGGATATGGGTACCAACCAGACCAGCCGGGTGTGGGCCGTCAAACTCAGCGACAGTAACCTGGCTGACGCTAGGGATACTGCTACCCGCTTTTTTAGTCAGGTAAGTCTTACCGTCGGTTAAGCGCGAGATCACCGTTAAACCTTGCTTAAAGGCTTCGGCATCGGCATTGATTATCACTGCAGGATCGGCGGCCAACGGATTGGTGTCCATTGCATTGACGAAGATAGCACGTGGCGTACTGTCAATGGCCGGAGATTGGGAAAAGGGCCGGGTACGGAAGGCAACCCATAAACCCGAATCAACCAGGTTTTGTTTTACCTGTTCTGCACTCAGGGTAGCCAGTTGCTCGGCCGGATACTGCGTGAAAGTCTCAGCCGCATCGCCTGACACCGCAATCACTACCGATTGCAGTACGCGTTTGGCGCCACGATTGATTTCCTTCACCGTACCAGCTGCCGGAGCTGTGAATTTCACGCCAGGGTTTTTCTTATCTTCGAAAAGCACCTGACCTTTTTTCACGCTGTCACCCACTTCGACCGCCATGGTCGGACGCATACCTACATACTCTTCGCCGAGTACGGCGACAGTAGTAATGGCATTGCCCGTAGTGATCTCTTGTTTAGGACTGCCTGCAAGGGGAATGTCCAAGCCTTTTTTGAGTTTTATCATACGTACTTGCACTACTATTTTGGGAAGAAACAGGGCCTAGTTTTTCAGCTGCGCCAGCGCAGCACACCTGGTTTGCGTTTTGCACCACCTGCAATTGTACAAAAGTTAACCAGATACACGTATTAAAGTCGCGAATTTTAGCACTAATACCGTCTTCTATCCATGGTATTACCAAAAATTCTGTGCCAATTACCACCTGTCGGGGGTAGAGAAAAACCGCCCTCGGGCGGTTTTTGCGGCTTTGTCAATACGACTAATTGACCAGATGCTGTAATGGACTCAGCGGTGACACATCCGCCTCGTAATCCACATGCTGGTAGCCAAAGCCGAACAAACGTAAAAACTCATTATGGTAGCCGACATAATCGGTCAGACTATCGATGGTGTCTGTCGTGACCTGGCCCCATAAGTCTTTCACCGCCTGCTGCACATGATCGCTTAGTTCTTTGCCGTCCATCCGTAACCGGCCGGCATCGTCCAGTTGCGGGGCTGTCGCATATAAGCCCTGGCGGAACAAACCATTAATCTGTTCAATACAGCCTTCATGGGTACCCTCAGCTTTCATCACTCGATACAACAGCGAGATATACAGCGGCATAATTGGAATAGCCGAACTGGCTTGAGTCACCAGGGCTTTTAATGACGCAACATAGGCTTTACCCTGCTGCGCACTGAGCTTAGCGGTAATGGCAGCGGCAGCGCGATCCAGATCTTCTTTTGCCTTGCCGATTGTCGCCTTGCCGTAGATTGGCCAGGTGAGTTCCTTACCAATATAGGTATAAGCTACCGTCTGACAGTTGTCTGCTAACACACCGGCGGCATGCAGTTGATCCAGCCAACGCTCCCAATCTTCGCCACCCATCACCTTAACGGTATTAAAGATTTCTTCGTCATTAGCCGGCTCTACCGACACCTCTTCAATTTCACGCTTCGACGTATTCAGATTCTTGGCGGTATAGGCCTGACCAATAGGTTTGAGTACCGAGCTGTACACCTCACCGCTCACCGGATCTTTACGCCGTGGTGCGGCCAGACTGTACACCACCAGATCAATTTTCCCCATTTCGTGACGGATCAAATCAATCGCTTTGGCTTTTAACTCATCGGTAAAGGCATCGCCGTTTAAGTGCTTGTTCCATAAACCTTCAGCATCGGCAGCAGCTTCAAAGGCGGCAGTGTTATACCAACCGGCAGAACCGGTTTTACCCTCAGTCGGTTCTTTTTCAAAGAAAATACCCAGGGTCGCGGCACCTGAACCAAAGGCGGCAGTAATGCGTGAGGCCAGGCCATAACCGGTAGAGGCGCCGATCACCAGCACATTCTTTGGACCACCGCTTACCGGCCCCTGCTGCTTAACATAAGCAATTTGCTCTTTTACATGCTCCGCACAGCCAACCGGGTGTGCGTTAGTACAGATAAAACCACGAATCTTTGGTTGAATAACCATAGCCAATCCTGTTGTTGTCTTTATGAAAAGTGTCGCTAGTGTAAAACTTTACCGCTAAAAACAGGTCGGATCAGCAAAAATCGTGCTCAGGACGCTTTTTCGGCTTTACTGCCACCAAAGCACTTCGGCGAAACCGGCGGCTTTTCCGCATAATATTCGTACCATTCCGACGGCGTGTAAGTATGTAAAGCCAGGGCATGGATTTTCTCAGCCAGCTCTTCCGCGACAATGGCATTTACGGCACGGTGGCGCTGTAATAAGCGCATGCCTTCAAACTGCGGGGTCACAATCACCACCTTAAAATGCGATTCCGAACCCGGCGGCACATTATGGTTGGCACTCTCATTGACTACGTCCAGATGAATAGGGTTAAAAGCATCCAGTAATTTTTGCTCTATTGCAGTATGGATTAACATCTTGTCCAGCTCCTGTTGGCGTCCTGAACTTAATTTTAGTCAAAGCCGACCGCTTTGTCCCCAGTCGATCAAGCTACAGCAGCTGGATCTTGGCTAAGCTGATAACGGCATTATAAAAATAATTATTTTGACGCTATGTATCGAAAGGTCAGATTGATCCGCTCCGTATTCGCCGCCGCCTGCTTCGGTAAGCGATGCTGCCAGTATTGCTGACATTCGCCCGTCATCAACAGCAAGCTGCCGTGCGGCAGCATCAGCTGCAGCTGACAGCCCAGCTCACGATGTTTTAAATCAAAGCGGCGCGGATAGCCCAGACTGACCGAAGCAATTTGCGGCGCAACACCCAGTTCCGGCTCATTATCAGCATGCCAGCCCATATGATCCTGACCATCGGCGTACTGATTTAACAACACACAATTAAACGGCAGCTGTAAGGCCTGACTTAGCTGCAACGCCAGCGATTTGACTGCCGGATGCCAGGGCTCTGGTAAAAAGTCGGTGCCCGAGTAACGATATTGACAGTGGGGCTCCCCCATCCACACCTGCCGCCTTGGGATTGGCACTGCCTTACCATAAAGCCGGATGCTGGCACGCTGCCAGGCTAACTGCTGACTTAACACTTGCTGTAGTTGATCTGCCGCCGTGGCCGGCAAAAATGCCGGCCAAAGCTGCAGTTCAGCCTGCGGTAAACTAAAGCATTGCCGTTGCTGATTGCGGTTGTCGCTGGGGGTGGCTCGTGTCAAAATAGCGCCCTCTCTGTTCTGAATAGGTTGTTATGAATACTCTGTTTACCCGCGCTGACTTACAGTTGCAACTGGCACGTTGGCCACTACAACAGCCTAATCACAGTTTACAGGCCTGGGATGCCGCTGATGAACTGTTACTGGATCGCGCCCTACCCGCGTTAAGCGCTATCACCGCCAGTGGCAGAGTCGCCAAGATCCTGATTTTAAATGATAGCTTTGGTGCTCTGTCCTGCGCGCTTGGCAACAGTCAGCAATATCTGGTGCAAGACTCCTATATCGCCCAGCAGGCCTGCCGCCATAACCGGCAACAAAATGGCCTGACGCTGGAAGGCATTACCGAATTGACCAGTCTGGATAGCTTGCCCGCTGCCCCCGATTTGGTATTGCTAAAACTACCGGCTAATCACAGTTATCTGGCCTGGCAACTGTCAGCACTGAGTCAGGTACTCAGCGCCAATACCCAGCTGCTGATTGCCGCCAAAGCCAAAGATATTCACCGCAACGTATTGGCCATTTTTGCCCGCTATATCGGTCCGACTCAGGCCTCGCTAACCCTGCGCAAGTGCCGTTACCTGGATTGCCAATGGCAGCCGGGATTACCACATACTGCCCCGGATTATCCAAGCCGCTGGCCCTTGCCTGAAACCGGCTTTATGCTGGTGAATCATGCCAATGTGTTCGCCCGCGACAAACCGGATATCGGCGCCCGCTTTTTTCTGCAACATTTACCCACGGTCACAGCCGGACAACAAGTCATTGATTTAGGCTGTGGTAACGGCATGTTAAGCCTGCAGCTCCTCGCGCAGCAAGCAGACTGTCAGCTGCTACTGACGGACGAATCTTATATGGCCGTCGAATCGGCCCGGCTCAGTGTGGCAGAAAATTTTCCTGCCGCGCTATCGCGTTGCCGCTTTGTGGTCGATGATTGTCTGAGCCAGCAAGCCGATAACAGTGCCGACTGGGTACTCTGTAATCCACCCTTTCATCAGCAGGCTGCAGTGACCACCCATATTGCCAGTCAGATGTTTTACGACGCCAAACGGGTATTAAAACCCGGTGGTAAAATCAGAATTGTCGCCAACCGCCATTTGCCTTACCGTCAACAACTGGCAAAATGCTTTGGTAACTGCCGGCAATTAGCGGCTAACCCGAAATTTATTATTCTAGAGTCCACCAAAAGGAGTTAACTATGCGCTATTTATGGCTGACGCTGGCAATACTGCTGGCTGGCTGTGCCACCCAGGTGCCGTCTTTTATTGTGGCACCCCAGATCTTCTGGCCGCAGCAAATGGAGCTAAACGGCAAGGTATTTAGTTTTGCACTGGTCGATCTTCGCCCCAGAGCTCAGACGCTGACCATCCGCCAGGGCAGCAAAGAACAGCACTACCGCACCAGCAATGATGTGCGCGCCCAATTGGAACAAACGGTAGCCGCTGCGTTACAGGAAAAAGGTGCGACGCTGAATAGCCAGAGTCCGGTACAGATGAAAATCCAGATCAATCAATTGCAATCTAATGTAATTCAACGGCCGCTGGATCATCAGGTCACTAACCAGGTAACAATGACGGTTTTTATCCAAAGCGATAATGGATCCTTTACTAAATCCTATGCCGGTGACAGTAACTTTACCTCGCCGTTAAAAGTTGACCTGGCTGCCGTTGAGCGCGAATTACGGGTACTTACCGAGCAGGTATTAAATCAGCTGCTGCAGGACCCGGCCTGGAAAGATGCCCTGAATTAACGGAGGTCACAGATGCGTATTCTGCTTTGCTGCTTATTGCTACTAAGCCCGGCCTTATCAGCCGGGCAGTTTATGCAACCGGATAATCTGTTTCCTAAAGTCCAGCTGATGACCTCGCATGGCGACATCGTGGTCGAGCTGGACCGCAGCCGGGCGCCGTTAACGGTCAATAACTTTCTTAGCTATGTGAAGAAGAACAGTTACAACAATACGGTGTTCCACCGCCTGATCCCGGGTTTTGTGCTGCAGGGTGGTGGCTATAACCCGGACTTCAAAGCCATCGAGACCTTAAAGCCGGTTTTTAATGAGTCAGGCAACGGCTTAAAAAATCAGCTGGGCAGCATTGCTATGGCCAGACAAAGCGATCCGCACAGTGCTGATAGCCAGTTCTATTTTAATCTGAACGATAACCCAAGCCTGGACCCTGGCAGTCGCTGGGGCTATACAGTGTTTGGTCAGGTGGTATCTGGCATGGACGTGCTGGAAAAAATTCAACAAATCGAAACTGAAGTATCAGAGCAACTGGGCTGGCCGGATGTACCAAAAGAGCCGATTATCCTGAAAATGGTCGTGTTGCTGCCGCAGGAATAGCCGCCCCTCCAAACTATCCCGCTCCAGATTAAGCTGCAGAAAAAACGCCGCTGGCCCCGCAGGGTCAGCGTTTCTGCACTATACTGAGGCAAAGGTCGCCCGACCGGAGCAGGAGCATGCCACAAGGTTTTATTGAGCAAAAATCCCGCCAGCTGGTTTTTTATGCCTCGCGTTTTTTGCGCGGCCAATTGCCGCAGGCAGAATTGCATCTGTTTATCTGGGACACGCTGGAGGAATGGGCCGCGCTGCCGGTGCGTCCTGCCTGGCCACCCAGTTATCAGGAGCGGGTGTTCTGGCATCTGCTGCATCAGCTGGAATATTGGCCGGAACAGCAATTACGCGCCGACCGACAACTGAAGCGCCGGCTGCAACACTGCCTCGGTTATCTGGCCGGCAAAGGCCAACGCCCGGCCGATTGCGTCGGTTTACGCCCACTTTAAGCCAATTTTCTGCAACCAAAAGGCTTTGCCGCCGCCTTAGTCTCTGTTAAGGTCAGCCTCAATTCTCTGCAAGGTTTTTTTATGCTCTCAAAACAACAAGGTGCGGCACAAAGCTGGCGCCAGGCGCTTGCCAGTTATCAGGATATCCGGCTGCTGTTTATTTTTTTTATGGGCTGTGCTTCCGGTTTTCCCTGGGTGTTAATCAGCTCCAATATGAGTGGCTGGCTGAACGACGCTGGCTTGTCCAGGGCGGCTATTGGCTACTTTGGCTCCATCTTTGTGGTTTATGCGCTGAATTTTCTCTGGGCGCCGCTGTTGGATCGGATCAAACTACCGCTACTCGGCCGCTATCTGGGACAAAGACGCAGCTGGATCCTGCTAATGCAAAGCCTGATGTTGTTAGCCACGCTGGCTATTGCCTACACTAACCCCGGTGAAAGCCTGCTATTTACCTCATTATTGGCGATGACCATTGCCCTGGCGTCTGCTACCCAGGATGTGGCGATCGACGCCTACCGGATTGAGCTGATTGGCGATGATACCATTCGGGTGGCACCGGCGGCAGCGATGGGAGTGATTGGCTGGTGGACCGGCTATTCACTGCCGGGCTATCTGGCGTTTAGCCATGCTGATCAGTATGGCTGGCCGGCGGTCTATCTGGGTATGGCCGCGCTGATCGCTTTGTTGATGATCTTTACCCTGCTAAGCCGCGAACCAAACACAGAACGTGAGCAGTTACAGCAAGCTGCCGCCGCGCGTTATCAGGCATCGCTGGGCCGCACTGCCGGCAAACCCTACCTGGTCTGGTTATCGGTTACGGTATTTGAACCCTTTGTGGAGTTTTTCCGCCGTAATGGCTGGCAACTGGCCATCCTTATCCTCAGCTTTGTGTTCTTATTTAAGATTGGTGAAGCCTTTTTGGGCCGGATGTCGATCCAGTTTTATAAAGAAGTGGGATTTAGCAACGAACAGATCGCAGAATACTCCAAGCTGGTTGGCTGGGTGGCGACTATTGGTTTTACCCTGATTGGCAGTGCTATCAATATCCGTTTTGGTATTATCCGCGGCCTCTTTATCGGCGGTGTGGCGATGGCAGCCAGTAATCTGATGTTTGCCTGGATTGCGCTGGCAGGGCCGAAACCGGAGCTGTTTATTGCCGCTATTCTGGTAGATAACTTTACCGCAGCGTTTTCTACAGTGGCCTTTGTCTCATTCCTGACCTGGCTGACCGGCCGCGCCTTTACTGCTACGCAGTACGCCTTACTGGCGTCATTAGGCAATCTTGGCCGTACCACGCTGGCGTCCTTTAGTGGTGAGTTGGTCGATGCTTTGGCGGGTAACTGGGCACTGTTCTTCGTGATCACCGCGCTGATGGTGATCCCCGGCTTGTGCTTATTGCTGATTGTCGGCAAGAAATTACAGCAACGTGAACAGCAACGAACCTCAACCTAGCTCAAGAACGCAACAGGCCGCATTATGCGGCCTGTTGCTTTGCTGAAGATTAATTACTGGTAACCTGCCTGAGTCCCTCTGCCGGATCCACTTCCAGCGCCTGACAATACCGCACGAATTCCACCACATCCAGCCGCCGCTCCTGATTCTCCACCTTACCGATAAAGGAATGTGGCGTACCCAGAAGCTCGGACAAGCTGCGCATCGTATGTTTCTTTAGTTGGCGCTGTTGCTTCAGCCAGGCGCACAACTTTTTATTCTCATCCGAAATAACGCTTTTTGTACCTTTCATTTTTTTTCTTCTCCCAGCGTGTTACGCTTTGTTTTAATTATGATATCGCTGCGTCCTGCACCTGACTCCAGACCGAACTAAGCCGGCCGCAAAATGTGTGGTGTCTTAATTAATATCATAGCTTGCGACGAGCGTACAGCTTGGCGCGACAAAAAACAGACCGCGGGGTCAGAAAATCATCTAAAGGGCACAGGAGATCACCGATGGTAAGACTGCTGTTTCTATTACCGATACTGATGTGTCTGGGCTGGTACCTGTTTCTCAGACACTATCAGATCCCGCTAAAACAGGGCATAAAAGGCTTTAGTTATATTATCGCCTTTAATGCTGTACTGGGGCTGATCTTGTGGGGCTTGCTGATCCTGACCAACCGTTAACGGTTGATCAGGTAAGGGCATATTGACGCCTTAAGCATCAAACGGAGAACGAAGAGCCACAACCACAGGTGGTGGTCGCGTTAGGGTTTTGTACAACAAAACGGCTGCCCTGCAAGCCTTCGGTATAATCGACCACGCCGCCCATCAGGTACTGCAGACTCATCGGATCAACCACCATGGCGACGCCCTGCTTTTCGATCAGCAGATCGCCTTCGTTTACCTTTTCATCGAAGGTAAAACCATACTGGAAACCCGAGCAACCGCCACCGGTAATATAGACCCGTAATTTCAGTTCAGGATTTTCCTCTTCGCTCACCAGAGCAGCAACCTTGCGGGCGGCAGCATCGGTAAATTCTAACGGGATTTGCATTTCAGACATGATGGCTCCAACCGGGTTACAACAGCGTGGATTATCTAATACCTGACTAATTTATTCAAGTATTCCGGGCGCTCACCTGTTAACTGCGCCGCGGGTTTTGCCAGCCAGGCGCCCTCCCTCAGTAGCCATAGCGAACACGCAGCCGACAAATTTTGTGTTAAACTTCTGACACTAAAACTAAAAACTGAATCTTTGTTATGCGGCGCTGGCAAGAGCAGCTGCCCGCCCTACAACGGCGGCTGGCGGTTCCTCAAACTTCGTTACAACTTTGTCTACTGGGTATGCTGGGCGGCCTGATCGCAGCGCTGCTGATTATTCTATTCCGGCTGGCCATTGTCGGCATCCAGGGTTTCTTTTTGCAGCACAGCGACGACTTTAGCAGCATCAGTGCCGAGTACCGCTGGTTGTTACCGCTGATTGGCGCTACCTTAATTGGCTTAATCGCGCTGGCAACCGGCTATAAACACTACCGGCTGGGTATTCCTTTTGTCATTCACCGCATCAAAACGGCTTACGGCATTATGCCGTTTCGCAATACTCTGAATCAGTTTTTTGGCGGCATTCTGGCACTGGCCAGCGGTTTCTCGGTTGGCCGCGAAGGCCCGTCGGTGCATCTTGGCGCCTATGGTGCCAGTACTGTTGGCCGCTATCTGCAGCTGCCTTATAACAGCGTGCGCATTCTGGCCGGTTGCGGCATTGCGGCCGCGATAGCGGCGTCTTTTAATACCCCGCTGGCGGCGATGATCTTTGTGATGGAAGTGGTACTGCGTGAATACCGTATTCATGTCTTTATTCCGGTGATGCTGGCCTCCGTCGTCGGTGCCATGGCGACCCAGCTGGTATTTGGCCACGATAAAGAACTGGCAGCGCTGGAGATTATCAGCCTTAGTGTCTGGCATTTTCCTTATCTGGTGCTGTGTGGTGTGGTGATTGGCGCCTTTGCCTGGTTATTTAACCGTAATTTAATGCGGATGCTGCAATGGTTCAAAAACTGGCCCTTATTGCTGCGGCTGGCACTGGCGGGTGTGATCACCGCTGCGGTTGGCTATGTTATTCCCCATGCGATGGGCGCAGAAACCGGCGCTATCCAGTTTGCCATCGACAGCCCAACTGCAGTGCATTTGTTGTTGCTATTATTAGCCGGCAAAATGATTCTGACGCTCTGTGCCATCGGTCTGGGTGTACCCGGCGGCATTATCGGTCCGATCTTTGGTATGGGTGTCGTTTTGGGTACCATCCTGGCGATAGTGCCGGCAGTACTGGTTGATAACACCAGTAACTCGGGCACCTATGCGGTATTAGGTATGGCTGGCTTGATGGCAGCCACCCTGCATGCGCCTTTAGCAGCGCTGGTGGCGGTAATGGAGCTGGCGGCAAACCAGCAAATCGTGTTGCCGGCCATGTTGGTGATTGTTACCGCCTATGTCACTACAGTGCAGTTCTTTAATAATAGATCCATCTTTATGACCCAGCTCGATTTTATGCAGCTGCCCTATAAGCTGTCACCGGCGGATGATGTGCTGCAAAAAGTCGGGGTACTGGCGGTGTTAACTCAGGATTATCAGCTGCTGGCCGATCCCGATGAACACAGCGTGCGTCAGGTATTGGCGCAGCTACAGCCACCGCAACAGTTACTGATTAAGCGCCATGAAGGTGACAGCGTGCAGTTTTATACTGCCCAATATGATGTCAGCTTATCACTCAGTGGCGACAGCAGTATTCAGTATGCCACAGTAAAAGGCTTGTCACATCAGGCAACCATGGCTGAAGTGTTGCATGAACTGGAAGATCGCCGTGAAGGGCTGGTGTATATTTACCAGCAAGAACCGACCGAACCTATTGGCATTATCCGCTGGGACCAGTTGCGGGCCCTGCTGATTAAACAGAATAATTTAATATGACGCTAATCCTCATTTACAAAGCCCTGCATGTGTTTTTTATGGTGGCCTGGTTTGCCGGTATTTTTTATTTACCGCGGCTGTTTGTCTACCATGCCGAAACCCAAAGCCCGGACTGCGATGCTACCTTTAAGGTGATGGAGCGACGCTTACTGTACTTTGTTACACCTTTTGCCATCCTGACGCTGGTATTTGGCTTGCTGTTGATCGTCAGCTACGGCTGGGCCTGGTTCGCGGTAAGTAGCTGGCTGCATTACAAACTGCTACTGGTGACAATACTGTATCTCTACCATGGCTACTGCTTTAAATTACTGGCCGACTTTAAACATAACCGCAACCGCCGTTCTGCCCGCTTCTACCGTATTTTTAATGAGCTACCGGTCTTGCTGCTGTTGGCGATTATTTTACTGGCAACACTGAAGCCGCTTTAGCCAAAGTCGGCTTTGCCGTATAATCAGCCAGCCGTGTTGCAACGCCCTACGACAAGTGAGCATCCCGATGAGCTTTAAAGGTCAGCATATTCTGTCGGTCAAACAATTCGACCGCGACAATATCCAGTATATTTTTCAGATCGCCCGTAAGATGGCGCCCTACGCCAGCCGGAAAAAACGCACCAAGGTCTTGGATGGCGCCATCCTCGGTAACTTATTTTTCGAACCCAGTACCCGCACCCGGGTCAGCTTTGGTTGTGCCTTTAACCTGTTGGGTGGCGAAGTCCGTGAAACCACCGGTATGGAGTCCTCCGCCTTATCCAAAGGTGAGTCCTTGTATGATACCGCGCGGGTGATCAGCAGTTACAGCGATGTGATAGCGATGCGCCATCCTCAGGCTGGCTCTGTCGCAGAATTTGCTGAGGGCAGCCGGGTACCGGTATTAAATGGTGGCGACGGTGCCAATGAGCACCCCACGCAAGCCCTGCTGGACCTGTTTACCATTGAACGCGAACTACAGGCCTCGGGCCAGAGTATTGATGGTATGCATATTGCGATGGTCGGCGATCTGAAGTTTGGCCGTACCGTGCATTCGTTATCTAAATTGCTGGCACTGTATAACAACCTGCAGATCACCCTGATTTCGCCACAGGAGCTGGCGATGCCGGATGAAGTGGTCAGTGCCCTGGATAATGCCGGTCACCGCTTAACCATTAGCGACAAACTGGAAGGCAATCTGAATGCCGATATCGTTTATCAGACCCGGATCCAGGAAGAGCGCTTCCCGTCAAAAGCCGAGGCCAACCAATATCGCGGCAAGTTCCGGCTGAACCAGGAAATTTACACCCGACACTGTAAGTCCAATACCGTGATTATGCACCCGCTGCCGCGCGACTCAAGGCTGGAAGCCAACGAGTTAGACAACGATCTGAACCTGAATCCAAACCTGGCCATTTTCCGCCAGGCGGATAACGGTATTCTGGTGCGGATGGCGTTATTTGCCTTAACCCTGGGCGTGCAGGATCTGGTGCAGGATTACGAATGTACCGTGCCCTGGTACACCAACAAGTAAGCCGTTATAGGAATTGTTATGTCTTTATCATCTGAATTATTTCAACGCGCGCAGCGCACTATCCCGGGTGGCGTAAATTCACCGGTGCGCGCCTTTAAAAGCGTTGGCGGTGAGCCTTTCTTCGTCGCCAAAGCCGAGGGTGCCTACCTGTTTGATGTCGATGGCAAACGCTATATCGACTATATCGGCTCCTGGGGCCCAATGCTGCTGGGACATAACCACCCGGCAATCCGTGAAGCGGTGATCCGTGCCGCCGTCAATGGCTTAAGTTTTGGTGCGCCTTGCCCAGCGGAAGTAACCATGGCAGAAAAAGTGGCTGAACTGGTACCCAGCATGCAAATGTTGCGGATGGTCAGCTCGGGTACTGAAGCGACGATGAGCGCAATCCGACTGGCGCGCGGTTATACCGGTCGCGATACCATCGTAAAATTTGAAGGCTGTTATCACGGTCATGCTGACTCCTTACTGGTCAAAGCCGGCTCTGGCGCCCTGACGCTGGGCGTACCCAATTCACCGGGCGTACCGGCAGACTTTGCCAAATATACCCTGACCTGTGAGTTTAATAATCTGCCACAAATTCAGCAGTTATTTGCCGAACAGGGTAATCAGATCGCCGGTATTATCGTCGAGCCGGTGGCCGGCAATATGAACTGTATTCCGCCTGAGCCAGGCTTTTTAGAAGGGCTGCGTGCGCTCTGTGACGAGTACGGCAGTGTGCTGATCTTTGACGAAGTCATGACCGGCTTCCGCGTGGCGCTGGGTGGTGCTCAGGCTTACTATGGCGTAACACCGGATTTAACCACACTGGGTAAAATTATCGGTGGCGGTATGCCGGTAGGCGCCTTTGGTGGTAAAAAGGAAATCATGCAAAAACTGGCCCCGTTAGGGCCGGTCTATCAGGCCGGCACCCTATCCGGTAACCCTATAGCAATGGCGGCGGGTTTAGCGGCCCTGACTGAGATCAGCAAGCCGGGGGTGTACGAGGCATTAACCGAGAAAACTTCCCAACTGATTAAAGGCTTAAGCCAGACTGCGGCTAAACATGGCGTACCAGTCAGTTTTAACCAGGTTGGTGGCATGTTTGGCTTGTTCTTCACCAACGAAGGGCGGGTCAGTAACTATCAGCAAGCGACCCGCTGTGATATCAATGCCTTTAAACGCTTCTTCCATCTGATGCTACAGCAAGGGGTTTATCTGGCACCTTCAGCCTATGAAGCTGGCTTCCTGTCGCTGGCACACAGTGCTGAAGACTTAAAGGAAACCATTGCTGCGGCCGACTACGCTTTCTCGGCATTATAAAGCGCCAACAGTAATCGGGTTATACCAAAACGCCAGCGCTATGCTGGCGTTTTGGTATTCTCAGCTTAATCGCAATCCGCTAAACCCAATAGCGAGTTTTTATGGGCTGGTAACAGCCAGCTGTTGGGGCAGTATTCCGGCACCGGTAAACCGCTTTTGGTCGAAAAACGCTGCCACTCCACCTGCTCCGGCATATAGCGGATCAGATTCTGGCTGCCTTTCTGCCGGAAATAATCGGCAAATAAGCGTAAGGCGCCGGTACCACCGGTCAGGCCGGTACTCTTATTATCATCCCGGCCCAGCCATACTGTTACCAGGGTGTCCTGGTCAAAACCGGCAAACCAGCTGTCGCGGTAATCACTGGAAGTCCCGGTTTTACCGGCAAAGGTCGGTCTGGGCCAGCTACGCGCCAGCGACTGGGCGGTGCCGGTTAGGGTTGATTCAATCATCGCGTAGTGCAGCAGATAAATATCTTCCACTGGATAACGCCGGCTTGGCTGTTGTGACCTTTGATAGAGCGCGCTACCTTGCTGATCGGTCAGTGCCAGCACTGTGGCTAATGGCTGATGCACCCCATTGTTAGCAATAGTCTGGTATAGCTGGGTGACTTCATAGGGGCTTAAATCAATAGCGCCCAGTAAGGCTGAAGGATACAAATTGACCCGCCGCTCCAGCCCCAACCGGCGCAAACTGTCCTGCACCTTCGGCAGCCCGAGCTGCAAACCGAGGCGCACGGTTGGCACATTCAGCGAGTCGGCCAAGGAGCGCAGCAGAGAGACGTCACCGCGGAATTTTTTATCAAAGTTTTGCGGCTGCCAATCCTGATTATTGTTCCTTAGACTGATTGGGCTATCGTCCAGCATAGTGCCCAGCGTATAGCGACCGCGCTGTGCCAATGCCTCCAGATAAATCGGTGGCTTAACCAGGCTGCCAATCGGCCGGCGGGCATCCAGTGCCCGGTTAAAGCCGGCGAAACCAGCGGTTTTACTGCCAACCAGTGCCTTAATCGCTGCTTGCTGATAATCAACGACCAGCATCGCGGCCTCCAGCTCCGGATTCATCGCCGGCACCGTGTCGGCCACAGTGCGCTCAGCCTGAATTTGCGCCAGTGGATCCAAATAGGTAAAGACTTTAATGCCGCTATGCAACATCCGGCTATCCAGGTTCAGTTGCCGCAACTCTTTGCGCACGGCATCCAGATAAGCGGGGAAATTGGCATTCAGGAACTGGCCGCGTTCAATCACCCTAAGTGGTGTCGCAATGGCGCGCTCATAGGCGGTTTTATCCAGCAAATGTTGTTCAAACATCAGCCGCAGCACCAGATCGCGGCGCTGTTGCGCACGCTGTGGAAAGCGGCGCGGGTCATAGAAACCCGGACCTTTGACGATACCGATCAGCAAGGCGTACTGTTCCGGATTTAACTCGGCCAGCGGCTTACCAAAATAAAACCGGCTGCCCAGACCAAAACCGTGGATCGCATTATTATGGTTTTGCCCCAGATAGATCTCGTTCAGATAGGCTTCCAGGATCTGATCTTTACTAAAGCGGTATTCCAGCACCAGCGCAATAAAGGCTTCGTTGATTTTCCGCCACAGAGTACGGTCCTGTGTCAGATACATATTCTTTGCCAGCTGCTGGGTCAGGGTAGAACCGCCCTGCACCGTGCGCCCGGCACTCAGATTGACGAAGAAAGCCCGCACTATCGATAAGGGGGAAACGCCTCTGTGCTGATAAAAATCACGATCTTCAACCAGCAATAAGGTTTCTTTCAGTAGCTCAGGTACCCGCTCCAGCCTGACCAGCTCGCGGTCCTCCTGCTCAGCCGACACCAGATGTTCAATCAATTGCGGTTCCAGCCGGGCAAAATCAACCGCGCTATTCTGGCGCACAATACGGCTAACACCATTGCGGTTAAACTCAACACTAAACTGTTCAGCGGGGACTTCGCCCTCCAGGTAAACAAAGCCGCGCCGGAATATGGTAACGCTGCCGCCACGCACGTTAAACTGCCCGGGACCGGTTAGCTGGTCACTGCGCCGGTACTGCAACTGCTCCAGCTCCCGCACCAGATTGGCCTGAGTTAGAAACAGGCCCGGGTAGAGGGTCAGGCTGCGGCCATAAATTTGTGCCGGGATCTGCCATTTCTGGCCGGAGAAGGTACTGGTGATCTTACTGTCGAGATAAATCAGATAAATGCCCAGCCCGAGTACCAGCGCCAACGCCAGTTTCAGGCTGGTTTGCCAGATCAGGCGCCACCAGCGGCCCGGACGGCTGCTGGATACGGCTTTTTTGCTGCGCTTTCGGCTCATAACTGCATCGCTTTTTTAGTTTTGGTGGTCGGCAGCGCCGTCGCCGGATCGTCCGGCCAATAGTGTTTAGGGTAACGCCCTTTCATTTCCTTTTTTACCTCTGGCCAGGCTTGTTGCCAGAAGCTCGCCAGATCCCGGGTAATTTGCAGCGGCTGCCGCCCCGGTGACAGCAACGTCAGCGTCAGGGCCAGTTGCCCGGCCAGCACCGTCGGCGAAGCGAGTTGACCATACATTTCCTGAACCCTGACTGAAAAACCCGCTCCCCCCGGCAGGGTGTAATCAATACTGACCCTGGAGCCAGCCGGGGTTTGCCAGTGCTCCGGTAACCACTCGTTCAGTTGCTGTTGCTGCCGGTAACTCAGCTGCTGCCACAGTAAATTGTATAACGGCAGTTGTTGTAGCTCCGTCAGCTTATTCAGCTCGCCAAGGTAGGGGCCCAGCCAGACGGATAAGGTCGTTAGTAAGGCAGCATCGCTCAGATCCGGTAAGCTGCTGTCCACAGTGCGCGCCAGCGCCAGCCGCTGCTGCAGTTGCCGGCAATGGTCGTTAAACGGCAATAACTGCAGACCCTTACGCAGCAGATAGTCAAGCCAGGCTTGCTGTCTGAGCTGCGGGTCCAGCTGTAACTGCGCCGGCTTGCGCTGCAGTACTAACTGACCAAAGCGCAGTTGCTGTTCACTAAAAAATGCCTGCTTTTGCTCATCCCAGCCGCTGTAAGCTTGCCAGCTTAACTCAGGCCAGTCCGCCAGTACTTCGTCAAGCGTAATCGCTACCGCCTGACTAATGCGGTTTTGCTGCTGATAGTCGCGGCTGCTGCTCACCACCAACAAGGCTTGCCCCGACAAGGGATCATCCGGCGCCAATACTGCGCCACAGCCATTGGCCAGCAAATAGCCCTGGCCACGGCGCTGCGCCAGCCGATCCGGAAAGGCGCGTAGCAATAAGGTTGGCAGCAATTGCAGTGGCAAGGTCGTCAGCTTGCTCACGCCAAGCTTGCGGGCGAAGTGCTCAGCCTGCGGATATAAGCTGGCAAAAGGTGGCCGCCGCTGCTGTAACATTGCGAGTTGTTGATACAGGTCCTGCGTAGCGGGCCGGCTCTCTTCCAGCAAGGCGGCTAACAAGGCAGCCAGCCAACCGGCACCGGCGGTGCTTTCTTCCAGCTGCCTGGCATGCTGTAACATACTGGCCAGCCGGATGTCGGTACCAAACTGATACAGTTCACGACCATAGCGGGTGAGCTGCCCTTTAGCATCCAGCACCTGTAGTTGCTGCAATAAGGCCGTCGCCGCGGCCAGATTACCGCTGGCCGGGGCCGTTAACCAGTTTAACGCCTCTGGCTGACAACCCCAGACGGCCAGCTCCAGCCGCAGCTGGGTTAATTCCGCCAGTTCAATCTCCGGCGGCTCGAAAGCCGGGCGGCGCTGCCATTGCTCCGGCGTATCCAGCCGGTAGCAAATACCCGCTGCCAAACGACCGGCGCGACCGGCGCGCTGCACCGCTGCAGCCTGGCTAATGGCAACGGTTTCCAGTTTGGTCAGGCCATTACGCGCCTGATAGCTGGCCCGGCGCGCCTGGCCACTGTCTACCACCACAGTAATGCCTTCAATGGTTAAGCTGGTTTCGGCCAGATTAGTCGCCAGCACAATTTTATGCTGGCCGGCCGGTGGCGCGGCAATAGCGGCTTGTTGCTGCGCCAGGCTGAGGCTACCGATTAGGGGCCAGACTCGCAGCTCAGGCGGCAAGCCCTGGCTCTGTAACCAAGTGGCGGCCTGCTGAATTTCGGCCTGACCCGGTAAAAATACCAGCAGATTGCCGCCGTGCTGGCGATAAGCCTGCAATGCCAGCTTAGCGGCCTGTAGTGCCAGCGGCTCTTTCGACACCGGCGTCGGCGGCTGATAGCGGATCTCAACCGGGTAGCTGCGACCGTCGCTTTGCAGCAACGGCGCCTGCAAATACTGTTGCAGTGCCTGACAATCCAGCGTCGCCGACATCACCAGCAGCTTTAACTGTTCATTCAGTTGCTGCACCTCTAACGCCAGCGCCAATCCCAGATCGGCATGCAGCGAACGTTCGTGAAATTCGTCGAATATTAAGAAATCCACCGTAGATAACAGCGGATCTTGCTGAATTTTGCGGGTTAAAATGCCCTCAGTCACAATCAATAGCCGGGTAGTAGCGCTAAATTGACTGTCCTGACGGATTTGATAGCCCACTGTTTTACCGACCGGCTCACCCAGCTGCTGTGCCAGATAGGCGGCAATGCTGCGTGCCGCCAGGCGGCGCGGCTCCAGCAACAGGATCTTCTTACCGGCAAACTGGGGCTGCTGTAACAGATACAGCGGCAAATACGTCGATTTGCCGGCACCCGGTGGCGCCGACAGGATGACGCGGTTTTGCTGTGCCAGGATCTGGCACAGCTGAGGCAGGATCTCTACAACAGGTAACAAGCTATAGCTCTCTCAGACAGCGGCAGCACACTAAGCGCTAACTGCCGCCGCCACTCAGGCTAACAATTCCGCTAACAGGGTAGCGGCAATAGTACGAATGCCCTGACCGGTGGCACCGGCCGCCCAATAGGCATTGGCGCTGCCATTAAAGGCGGCAGCTAAATCAAAGTGCAACCAGCCCTGACCGTCATTCGGTACAAAGCGACTTAAAAAGCCGGCAGCATTGCTGGCGCCACCGGCACCGCCACCTTTGACCGGCCGGCTGTTGGCCGTATCGGCATAAGGCGATGGGCATTGCTGCTGATGCCATTTTGCCAGCGGTAGCTGCCAGGTCAGCTCCTGTTGTTCCGCCGCATAAGCCAGTGCCCGCTGTGCCAGTACCTGATCTAAGGCAAACAAGGCATTATATTCGGTGCCCACCGCCGTTTGCGCGGCGCCGGTCAGGGTTGCGGCATCAATAATCAGCCCGGCACCACTGTCGCCCGCCAATTGCAGACCATCCGCCAGTACCAGCCGGCCTTCGGCATCGGTATTGACGATTTCTACTGTGGTACCATTTTTATAGGTAATAATATCGCCAAGTTTATAAGCATGACCGCTGATCAGGTTTTCGGCGCAGCATAAGATCAGTTTGACCCGCTGCGTCAGGCCACCGAGGATCGCCAGCGCCAGCGCTGCCGTGACTGTCGCGGCACCACCCATATCACATTTCATCGTCAGCATGCCTTCAGTCGCTTTAATCGAATAACCGCCACTGTCAAAGGTAATGCCTTTACCGACCAAAGCCGCTGCAACAGGCGCATCCGGATTACCAGTCGGGTTAAAGTCCAGCTCCAGCAGTGCCGGTGCGCGATCGCTGCCACGACCAACCTGATAAATCCCATGCCAGCCAGCCTGTTGCAGTTGTTCACCCAGCAGGATCTGCTGCGAAACCTTGCCGTCACCTGCCACCTCTTGAATAAAGGCTGCCGCCTGCTGACACAGCAACTCAGGAGATAATTGCTCCGGCGTCTGGTTAATCAGGCCACGGGCAAAGCTGTAACAACGTACCAGCTGCTGCAGACGGGTAACTGTTGCGGCATCGCCGGTAAAATTGACACCGCTAAAGCGTTTGGCATTAATAAAGCCCTGATAAAAGGCCCACTGCGCTTCCAGCGACCAATCACCCGCTAACTGCACTTCGGTCAGACCAAGGTTATCCAGCTGCCGGGCAGCTTTTTGAATACTACGCAGCTCATCACCGGCTTTAACATGAATTTGATAGCCCTGGCTGTTTGGGGTCAGGCTGGCTTTACCAAAGGCAGCAGCGGCTGGCTGCTGAGTCAGTGAAATGTGTAACAGCTTAGTGGTCGATTCCATCTTTTACTCCGTTTATAGGGGCGCTCGGCGTTTGACGTTCGCGGGTGTGAGCCATTGTAGCACAGAGCGGCCGCTGAAAATAAAGTGACGAACGGCTGCTCAGTCTGTATACTTCCGCGGTTTTTCAATAGTGATTGCGATAGCATTAATATTCTGCTATCTATAGCCGCCATCTTTTTTGCTTGGCGGTATTGTACAGGAGAGAATCATGCCAGAGGGCAATAACAACAAAACCCTGGGGCTGCTGGCGCTGGCCGGTGTTGAGCCATATCAGGAGGCGGTCGGGGAAGAGTACATGAACCCGAAGCAGCTGGAGCATTTCCGCAAAATTCTCGATGCCTGGCGCCAACAGTTACGGGAAGAAGTTGACCGTACCAAGAACCATATGGCCGACGAAGCCGCTAACTTCCCGGATCCGGTAGACCGTGCTGCCCAGGAAGAAGAATTCAGCTTAGAACTGCGCGCACGGGATCGTGAACGTAAACTGCTGAAAAAGATTGAAAAAACGCTACAAAAAATTGAGAACGACGATTTCGGTTACTGTGATACCTGCGGCATTGAAATCGGTATCAAGCGCTTAGAGGCGCGGCCAACTGCCGATCAGTGTATCGACTGTAAAACCCTGGCCGAAATCAAAGAGAAGCAGTTAGGCGGCTAAGGTCTTATCCCTTGGCAAACGCCAGCACTTCCCCCCAAAACACGGCCGGCTATACCGGCCGTTTTGCTCCCTCCCCTTCTGGTCCACTGCACTTTGGCTCCTTAATTGCTGCGCTGGGTAGTTATCTGCAGGCAAAAAGTCAGGCTGGCCGCTGGCTGGTGCGCATCGAAGATATCGATACCCCGCGCACCCAGCCAGGTGCCGACAGCGCCATTTTAACTGCACTGGAAAGCTTTGGTCTGCAGTGGGATGGCGAGATTTGGTATCAAAGCCAGCGGCTGGAACGTTACCAGTACATTTTTCAACAGCTACGCCAGCAAGGGCTGATCTATGGTTGTCAGTGCAGCCGTAAACAAATTAACGATGGCGGTGGAATTTATCCCGGTACTTGTCAGCAGCTCGGACTGTCTGCTGAGCCGTTAGCCTGGCGACTCTGCAGCCCGGCGGCAACCGGCTTTACCGATCTGGTCTTCGGCCCGCAGCAGATCGACACTGCCCTGGCCGCCGAGCACTATGTGGTAAAACGTCGTGATGGCCTGTTTAGCTACCAGTTGGTGGTGGTAGTGGATGATTGGGATCAGGGCATTACGCAAGTGATCCGTGGCGCCGATTTGCTGACGATGACCAGCCGGCAACAGCACTTATTTTGGTTATTGGGCGCAGCAGCGCCTGACTATGGCCATTTACCGCTGGCGGTAACGGCACCTGGCCAGAAGCTGAGTAAACAAAACCATGCCAGGCCGCTGCAAGCTTGGCCGCTGACGCAAAGTATGGCGGCGGCCTTAACGGTGCTTGGTCATCCGCCGCCGGCAGAGCTTGCCGGTGCCCCGGTGAGCGAGCTATTAGCTTGGGCACTTGGCAACTGGCAATTACGTCAGGTACCGCAGCAGTTGGAAGTACGCTGCCCTGACTTTGCCTGATAAATTTGCCGCCGGCCTTACATTCTCATTTTCCGGCAATTCGGGTATGATACGCCGGTTTTTCGGCCAAAGTGCCGTATCGGTTTTTAGGAGACATATCATTATTTCGCGAGTGCTTGATTTTTGCCGCCGTAAGCTGAGCAAAACTGCCGCCCAACCGAGCAGTGGCAAGCCGGCTAAAGCTGCCAAAACCCCGGCGACTAAAGCTATCAGCGCCAACCCGGTGCCCTCTTCAGTTTTGCCGCCATTGCAGGTGATTAGTCGTGATCGGCATGCCATTTCGCGCAAAGATATCAGCCCGAATGCGTTGAAAGTGTTGTACCGGCTCAAAGATGCCGGCTACGACGCCTATCTGGTCGGTGGCTGTATCCGTGATTTATTGCTTGGCTTGCAGCCAAAAGATTTCGATGTGGTTACCAATGCCAAGCCGGAAGAAATTAAGCAGGTGTTCCGTAACTGCCGGCTGATTGGCCGCCGTTTTCGCTTAGCACACGTGGTATTTGGCCGCGAAGTGATTGAAGTTGCCACCTTCCGTGGTCATCACAGTGGCGTTGACGACGAGGAAGATAGCAGCAAGATCGCCAGCCTTAGCGATCACGGTCAGATCCTGCGCGATAATGTGTACGGTACCATTGAGGAAGATGCCGAGCGCCGCGACTTTAGCGTCAATGCGCTGTACTACTCGATTAAAGACTTTGCTATCTATGATTTTGCCAATGGCATGCAAAGCATCGCCGAGCGGCGCATTGAACTGATTGGCGATCCGGAAACCCGTTATCGCGAAGATCCGGTGCGGATGCTGCGCGCCATCCGCTTTGCCACTAAACTAAATATGCAGATCGCACCGGATACGGCGCGCGATATCCCTGAGCTGGCGGTATTGCTAAAGAATATCCCGGCGCCACGGCTGTTTGATGAACTGGTTAAGATGTGGCTGGCAGGCAAAGGCTTCGACAACTTTATGCTGATGCGCGAGCTGAAAGTCTTTAAGGTGTTACTGCCGCAGCTGGAAAAACTGTTAAAGCAGGAACCGGAAGGTAAAGCCTTTCAGCTGGTCACCCGTGCTTTGCAGGATACCGATCAGCGGGTCGCGCAGGACAAACCGGTGACGCCGGCCTTTGTATTTGCCGCCATGCTGTGGTACCCGGTAGAAGTGCGGGCCCAGACGCTGCTGATTGAGAGCGGCCTGAATGAAAATGACGCCCTCAGCATCGCGATGACCGAAGTGCTGGACGACGTGCAGCGTAGTATTGCCATTCCGAAACGCTTTAGTCTGGCCATGCGCGATATCTGGATCTTACAAAGCCGGCTGCCCAAACGCGCTGGTCGTCGTGCCTTTAAGCTGATGGAACAAAATAAATTCCGCGGCGCTTTTGACTTTTTGCAACTAAGAGCTGCAGCCGAAGGCGGTGAACTGACTGCACTGGCAAACTGGTGGCAGAGTTTTCAATTTACCGATGAAGCCGGCAAGCTGCAGCTGATTAATCAACTCGGCAAAGCCGGTGTCGAGCGGCCAAAACGCCGGCGTACTAAACGTAAAGCGCCAACTGGCAATACTGATAATGCTGCCAGCTGAACGGTGTTATATAGGCCTGGGCGCCAATCTGGTGGAACCGGTGGCGCAGCTGCAGGCCGCGGTGACAGCCCTTGGACAACTGCCCGAAACCTGGCTGGTGCAGGTATCGCGCTTTTACAGCTCCAAACCGATGGGGCCACAGGATCAGCCGGATTATGTTAATGCGGTAGCAGCACTGGATACCCGTTTAACGCCGCTGGCGTTACTGCGCGCCTTACAGCAGATCGAACTTGCGCATGGCCGGCAACGCAAAGCCGAGCGTTGGGGCCCCCGCACCCTGGATTTGGATATCCTGTTATTCGGCATGCAACAAATCGATCATCCCGAGCTGACGGTACCACACTATGGTATGCAGCTGCGGGAGTTTGTGTTGTATCCGCTGGCCGAGCTGGCACCCGATTTAATCTTACCTGATGGCGTGGCGTTACACAGCCTGTTACAACAGGTGCCACTAAATGGCCTGGCGCCACTGCAACCTCCTTGCGACTGACGCTACTTTGTGCGAAGGTGCGCATCCGGACTCACTGTCGGAATTGATCAAGATGGCTAAAATTACCACTGCCGTACTGCAAAAAATGAAGCAGCAAGGCGACAAAATCACCATGTTAACGGCTTATGATGCCAGCTTCGCCAAACTCTTTGCCGAGCAAGGTGTCGACGTGCTACTGATCGGCGACTCGCTGGGCATGGTCCTGCAGGGCCATAGCGATACGCTACCGGTAACCACCGCCGATATCGCTTATCACACCAGGGCGGTGCGCGCCGGTGCCCCCGATGCCTTTGTGATTGCCGATATGCCCTTTATGAGCTATGCCACGCCGGAGCAGGCGATGCAAAACGCCACGCCGCTGATGCAGGCCGGTGCCAATATGGTGAAATTAGAAGGCGGTGACTTTTTACTGCCAACCATCAAAGCACTGACTGAGCGTGGTGTGCCGGTGTGTGGTCATTTAGGCTTAACGCCACAATCCGTCCACTTGTTTGGTGGCTTTAAAGTGCAGGGTAAAACCGCGGAAAAAGCCGATGCCATGGTGCGGCAAGCGCTGGCGCTGCAGGAAGCCGGTGCGCAACTGCTGGTGATGGAATGTATTCCACAGCCGCTGGCCGAGCGCATTACTCAGGCGCTGACTATTCCGGTGATCGGTATTGGTGCCGGCAACGTCACCGATGGCCAGGTACTGGTGATGCATGATTTACTTGGCATCAGCAGTGGCTATATCCCGAAGTTTTCCAAAAATTATCTGGCGCAAACCGGTGACATCCGTAGTGCCATTGCCACCTATGTCAGTGAAGTGAAAGCCGGCATTTTCCCGGCAAAAGAGCACAGTTTTCAATAATGCAGCACCTGGAATCGATCACAGCGCTACGGGCGCAAATCCGCGACTGGCGCTTAGCCGGTAAACGCATTGGCTTTGTGCCAACGATGGGTAATCTGCACGCCGGCCATTTCCGGCTGGTTGATATCGCCCGCCAACATGCCGATGTGGTGATTGCCAGCATCTTTGTTAATCCGATGCAATTTGGTCAGAACGAAGATCTGGACAAGTATCCGCGTACGCTGGCGGCTGATATGCAAGGCCTGACTGCACATGGCTGTGCCGCCTTGTTCACGCCCACGCCGGCCATCATGTATCCGCACGGGCTGGACGTACAAAGCTTTGTCGAAGTACCGAAACTGGGCGATTTACACTGTGGCGCCAGCCGGGCCGGTCATTTCCGCGGCGTTAGCACCGTGGTGGCGAAACTGTTTAATCTGGTACAACCAGATGTCGCCTGTTTTGGTCAGAAAGACTATCAGCAACTGGCGATTATCCGCCAGATGGTGGCAGACCTGTCGTTTCCGATTGAGATTATCGGGGTACCGACTGAGCGCGCGGCGGATGGTCTGGCACTCAGCTCACGTAACGGTTATCTGACGGCGGAGGAACGTGCCAAGGCACCGGCGCTGTATCAGATCCTGCAGCAACTAAAACAACAGATCCTGGCTGCAGCCGCCCCCTACCGCGAGCTGGAGCAAAACGCCAAAGCAGCGTTACAGGCGGCCGGTTTTATCCCGGATTATCTGAATATCAGCCATCGTCAGACCTTAGCCCTGGCCAATGACGCCAATGAGCCAAAAGTGATCCTGGCGGCAGCCAAACTGGGTAGCACCCGGCTGATCGATAATCTGGAAGTGTAAATGCTCTATCTGGGCTGCCCGCTGTGGGCTAATCCACAATGGCGTGGCAGCCTGTATCCGCAAGGCACCAGCAGCAGCAGCGACTTTCTCGCCCATTACGCCGCCGTGTTTAACAGCGTCGAGGGCAATACCAGCTTTTACGCCGATCCGGACAGCGCCACCCTCGAGCGCTGGGCGGCGACCTTGCCTGCTGATTTCCGGCTGCAGTTAAAGCTGCCGTCACGTTTTTCGCATAACAGTGCAACGACGCAAGCAGATGATATCCTGGCCTGGTTAAAGACGCTCAGGGTGTTAGGCGATAAGCTTGGCATGCTGCATTTACAACTGCCGGCCAGTACCGGCCCGCACGCCTTGCCATGGCTGGAACAGCAGCTTGCCACGCTTCGCCCGCATTACCAGTTGTGCGTTGAAGTGCGGCATCCGGCCTTCTTCGATAAAGCCGTACACGAAATCCGCTTAAACCGCTTACTACAGCAGTATCAATGCGAACGGGTGGTGCTCGATAGCCGGGCTCTGTTTAGTGTGCCGGCCCGCAGTCCGGCGCTATTGGATGCGCAGCAAAAAAAGCCCCGGCTACCGGTACATGCGATCTGTCTGAGCGCCCAACCGGTGATCCGCTTTATCGGCTGTGATGATGCCAGCATCAACCAGCATTATTATCAACCCTGGTTACGCAAAGTCGCCGACTGGCTGCAGGCCGGTAAAACTCCCTACTGCTACTTTCATACTCCGGATAATCATGGCGCACCGGCCTTATGCCGCCAGTTTGTCGCTGATTTACAGCCAATGGTGCCCGGCTTGCAGCACCCGGTACTGGCTCTTTGGCCAGGAGAAGCGCGCCAACAACTCGGTCTTTGGTAGAAAAGACCGCTGAGATCAAAGTTTTTCCGCCCAAAACCCGCTATGCTGCTTCTAAGAATGGCGTGAATGGAGAGCGGATCAGTGCTTAACACCCTGCTAGGCGTCAGCCGGGCAAATTTTCTAACCCTGACCTTAGTTTGCATCCTGCTGTCCGCCACCGCCAGTTGGCAAGCCGGCGCCTCACCTGGCTGGCCAACCCTGTTATTGGTGACCTTACTGGCGCTCTGTGCCCATATCAGCGTTAATGCCTTTAATGAATATTTTGATTTTAAGTCCGGTCTGGATTTTCTGACCGAACGCACGCCCTTTAGCGGTGGTAGCGGTACTCTGGTGGCT
Source organism: Alishewanella sp. HH-ZS (assembly GCF_001704375.1). NCBI lineage: Bacteria > Pseudomonadati > Pseudomonadota > Gammaproteobacteria > Alteromonadales > Alteromonadaceae > Alishewanella > Alishewanella sp. HH-ZS. The sequence continues at coordinate 153,101 of NZ_LZEJ01000001.1, forward strand.
AATCCGGCTGCCAGTTACGCCGCATTGGCGATTGCCGTGATCAGCTTAGCATTACTGATCGCCGGCGGACTTTACCTGACCTTATTGCATGGCTGGCAACTGCTGCTGATTGGTATTCCGGGTGTGCTGATTATTTACGCCTATACCCAATATCTGAACCGCTCACCACTGGCCTGCCTGCTGGCGCCAGGCATTGGCTTTGGTTTGTTGATGACGCTGGGCGCGTTTTGGGTATTTGCACAGCAAGTCAGCATGGCAGCCTGGCTGTTGGCCGCCATTATCAGTTTGCTGGTCTCCAACCTGTTGCTGTTAAATCAGTTTCCGGATGTCGAAGCCGACAGGCAGGTCGGACGCCGGCATTTGCCGATTGTCATTGGCCGCAGCCACAGTGCCAGTGTTTATAGTCTGCTGGCTGCTGCCAGCTATCTGTTACTGCTGCTTGGTGTTGCCCTGGGTGCGCTGCCCTGGCAGAGCTTACTTGGCTTACTCAGTTTGCCGCTGTTGCTGAAAATTCTGCCTGGCATTTTCCGGCTGGCAGATAAACCACGCGAGCTGGCACCTTACCTTGGCCTGAATGTGCTGCTGTGCCATCTTTATCCCTTACTACTCAGTGCCGGTTTGTACTGGGCCGCCAGCGGCAATTAATCACGGAGGCAGGATGCAGATTATAACAACGGATATTATTGTGGTCGGCGGCGGTGGTGCTGGCTTACGCGCCGCTATTGCTGCTGCTGAAACCAGGCCGGATGCCCGCATTAGTCTGCTATCCAAAGTCTATCCGATGCGCTCGCATACGGTTGCAGCCGAAGGTGGCGCGGCGGCCGTCACGCTGGCCGAAGATAGTCTGGACGCACATTTTCAGGATACCGTTGCCGGCAGCGACTGGCTGGCTGACCAGCTGGTGGTGGAACATTTTGTTAAAGCCGCTTATCAGGAGCTGGTGCAACTGGAACACTGGGGCTGTCCGTGGAGCCGTAAAGCCGATGGCAGTATTCAGGTGCGGCGCTTTGGCGGCATGAAAACCGAACGCACCTGGTTTGCGGCCGATAAAACCGGCTTTCATATTTTGCATACGTTGTTTCAAACCTCAATGAAATATCCGGCCATCCGCCGGCTGGATGAGTTCTTCGTGCTGGATTTACTAGTCAGTGAACAGCAGGTGCTGGGGGTGCTGGCGCTGCAACTGAATAGCGGCGAACTATTCCAGATCCTGGCGCCGAAAGTGATACTGGCTACCGGCGGCGCTGGCCGACTGTTTCACTACAATACCAACGGCGGCATCGTCACCGGTGATGGTATGGCGCTGGCGTACCGGCATGGTGTAGCGCTACGGGATATGGAGTTTGTGCAATACCACCCCACCGGCTTACCCGGCTCCGGCATCCTGATCACCGAAGCTGCCCGCGGTGAAGGCGGGATTCTGCTGAATAAAGACGGCTATCGTTACCTGCAGGATTATGGTCTGGGCCCGGAGACGCCCTTGGGCCAACCGCAAAACAAATATATGGAGCTGGGGCCACGCGATAAACTGTCGCAGGCGTTCTGGCAGCAGCAACAAGCCGGACTTACCGCTGACTATCAGGGGCATGCTGTCGTCTATCTGGATTTACGTCATCTCGGGGTACAGAAACTGGCCGAGCGGCTGCCCTTTATCTGTGAACTGTCGCGTTCTTACGTCAATATCGATCCGGTACAACAACCGATCCCCATTCGCCCGGCAGTGCACTATACCATGGGCGGCATTCTGACTGAGTTGCAAGGTGAAACCAGCATTAGCGGCTTATATGCAGTCGGTGAGTGCGCTTCGGTCGGCCTGCATGGCGCCAACCGGCTGGGGTCGAACTCACTGACCGAATTACTGGTATTTGGTAAAGCCGCCGGCGAACATGCCGCGCAAAGCCTACCGCCGATGCCGCGTAGCCAATCAACAGCAGCGACAGAGCAGGCGCAAACGCAACAACGGCGACTGGCCAGTCTGTTCGGTGGCAAACAGCAACAGAGCATCGCCAGCCTGCGTAAAGCCATGACACTGGCGATGGAGCAAGGTTGTGGTATCTATCGCGATGAACAAGGTATGCAGCAATGCCGCACCACCCTGGTATCGTTACAGCAACAGCTGGCCGGGCTGAAGGTAAGCGACCACAGTAAGGTGTTTAACGCTGAGCTGATCCAGTATCTGGAGCTGAGTTTCGGCCTGGAGGTGGCACTGACACTCTGTGAAAGCGCGCTGGCGCGTAAAGAATCGCGCGGCGCGCATCAACGGCTGGATCCGGGCCTGACCCAGCGTAATGATCAGGATTTTTTACAGCATACCCTGGCTTACCGGGCAGCGGATGGCCGTGTTGCGCTGCGTTACCAACCGGTTAGGATCACCTGCCTGCCACCGGCGGCCCGCGTCTACGGTGCTGCCGCTAAGCAAGGAGCCTGAGCATGGAAAAAACCATAATTATTCAGCGCTATAATCCCGAGCAAGATCAGGCACCCAGCGCAAAGCGCTATCAGGTGCCCTTTGATCACAGCACCTCGGTGCTGGATGCACTGCTGTATATTCAGCAGCAATTGGATCCGACGCTGGCCTTTCGCTGGTCCTGCCGGATGGCGATTTGCGGTTCTTGCGGCGTGATGGTGAATAAGATCCCGAAACTAGGCTGTAAAACCTTTTTACGCGATTATCCGGCTGAACTGACGATTAGCGCACTGGACCATTTCCCGATTGAGAAAGATCTGATCAGCGATATGGCGGTGTTTTTAGACCATCTGCAAGCGGTAAAACCTTATCTGATTAATGATAGTCAAAACACTGAACCGCACCGGCAAACGCCGGCGCAGCTGAAAAAGTACCAGAAATTCTCCAGCTGTATTAACTGTGGCCTGTGCTATGCCGCCTGTCCGCAATTTGGCCTTAATCCGGAATTTCTGGGGCCAGCGGCTATTGTCACCGCGCAGCGCTATAACCTCGACAGCCGCGATCAAGGCAAAGCACAGCGCATGCCGCAGCTAAATGGCAAAAACGGCGTCTGGGCCTGCACCTTTGTCGGCTTTTGTGCCGATGTCTGTCCGAAGCAGCTGGATCCGGCAGCGGCCGTCAATCAGGGCAAAGTTGCCTCGGCTACCGATATGCTGATCAGCATCTTTAAACCTTAGGAGGCCCTATGCCAGACTCTGCCGGCGCCCGCCGCCCCTATCTGCAACCGCTCTCTCGCAGCTGGTGGCTAAAACATAGCTTTTTTCTGCGCTATATGCTGCGCGAAGCCACTGTGCTGCCACTGCTGTTTTTCTGTGGCTGCCTGCTGGCGGGGCTTTACAGCCTGAGTCAGGGAGAAAGTCAGTATCAAAGCTGGCTGGCGTTTATGGCGCAGCCCTGGGTGATAGCGCTGAATGCACTGGTGCTGCTGGCCAGCTTATATCATGCTAAAACCTTTTTTGAACTGTTCCCACGGGTGATGCCGCTACTGCCGGCACCACTGATGATTGCCGGCCAGTGGCTCGGCACCATCGCGGTCGCACTATTGTTACTCTGGTTATTTGGAGCTATCGGATGAATCAGCCAAAACGCTCAGATGAACCGATCTGGTGGGCCTTATTTAGTGCCGGTGGCGTCTGCTTTGCAATGGTGATTCCGGGTCTGGTATTAACCCTGGGCCTGCTCTACCCACTCGGATTATTGCCAGAAGCGGCTTTCAGTTATAGCCGAGTTCAGCAACTGTTACAGAGTTTCTGGGGCTTAGCGGGTCTGGCTTTCGCTGGCGCAGCCATTTGTTTGCCGCTATTTCATGCTATGCACCGCGTGCATCATGGTTTGCATGATTTAAAGCTGGCTAAAGGGCCGCTGGCCAAGGTCCTCTGTTATGGCCTGGCCAGCCTGCTTAGTGCTGTTGCTATCGTTTATAGCGGGATTATTGCTTAAGGGTGGTTAAAAAACGCTCTGACTCGGCAATGGCTTTATTCATCTCGGTCAGTAACCGGCTGATATCGCGCTCAATACTGCCAAATTCGCCTTTTAGCGCACCAATCGCCTGGGCATTCAGATTATGCTTTAAATACAGCGCATTATCTTTTAATGACGATAACACCGGTTGCATCGTCGCTTCGGCCTGACGCATGGTCACTAACAAGCTAGTGTACTGGCGGCGGGTTTGGCTAAGTTTGCGTTCGCTATCACGCTTCAGGCTCTGATTGCTGTATTCGTTCAGCTCCTGCTGCCACTCTTTAAAGAGTGCTTCAGCGACCTGCTCAATGGCATCGATACGATTTTTCACATCCAGTGCTGACTTTTCACAGGCATCGTATTCAGCCTGAGTGAGCTTGTACTGCCGCTGTAAATCACCACCATCATATTTGACCAGAGCCGAAAACTGCTCCAGCGCCGAACTGAACTGCTCCTGCGCCTGACGCTGCGACTGCTGCGCGCCCTCGACCCGATCGACCAAAATATCCCTTTTATGGACACCGACTTTTTCCATCGTCGCGTAATACGCCTGCTGACAGCCCGTCAATAGCAGCAATAGCACTAACCAAATTTTTGCCATCCCAAGCTCCTTACGACAATAAACCAACGCCCGACTAAGCGTACAATTGCTGCGCCGCCAATTGTAATAGCTTAGGATAAAACTCCTTATCCTGCTGTGCCAGCTGATCCTGCTCCACTAACACATCACGCAAAATCTGCTCTGTGGTCAGCGGATTAGCCAATACCACCCGAAACACTATGGTTTCCTGCCGCTGGTAGCGGGCGGGGGTTAGCCGGGTGCGGGAGACGAAAGATTTACCTTCTTCGCGTTGCCGCTTCTGAATAAACTTGGTTAGGCCGTTAAGCAGTTCATTAAAGCGCAGCTGCTGCTCCGGGCTGGCACTGGCCATCGCCTTTTGCACCTGCGCCGGCACATAGCGGTAGGTCAGGATACAGAGCTCCGGCTCAGTGATCAGTTCAAAGTCGATATTATGGCTAATCAGGGTGGCAAAGTAGCGGGCCTTTTCCAGACTGCGGTCGATCAGGATCTGATAACCCTGGCGACCAATCACCTGTAAGCAGGCATGCACCAGCATCGCCATACCGGGTCTTGAGCCTTCCAGCGTCTGGCTGCCTAAATCTTTCGAACCTTTACGCAGAATATATTCGGCATGATGCTCAATCACATTCGCCGTCGACGGGTGTTTAAACACCACCATACCGGCGCCCATCGGCACGTACATCTGTTTATGCGCATCGATGGTCACAGAGTCGGCACGCTCAATACCAGCCAGCAAATGCCGATACTTAGCTGATAATAAGGTCGCGCCACCCCAGGCAGCGTCGACATGGAAATGGCATTGCTGTTGCTCGGCCAGATCGGCGAGCTCATGTAATGGGTCGATATTGCCGGTTTCCGTGGCGCCAGCCACGCCAACAATGGCCAGCACTTTAATATTACGCTCCGCAAGGTCGGCCAGTACCCGGCGCATTTCGGCGGTGTCCACCTTGTTATTGGCGTCGGTTTTAACCGACACCACCATATCGCGGCCAATACCCAACACATCTGCGGCCTTACCCAGCGAATAGTGACCACGTTCTGACACCACTATCGCCAGCCCCTGATAACCATAATGCTGCATCGCGCGGAACAGACCTTCTTTGGCGATACCTTTAAAGTCACCGTCCGGTTTTAATAAGCGGTTGCGGGCAATCCACAGCGCAGTGATATTGGCAATGGTACCACCGGAGCAAAAGGCACCCAGCGAATGATTAGCGCTGTGCATCCACTTTTTATAGAAACCGTCTTTTTCGCCGTACACCAGATGATGCATCATGCCCAATACCTGCCGCTCCAGCGGGGTAAAGGCTTTTGAGGTCTCGATTTTTACCAGGTTCTGATTTAAACCCACCATCATTTTCGACAGCGGCAGCACAAAATAGGGTAAGGCCGACGTCATATGACCAATAAAACTGGGCGCTGCAGTATGCACTGAGTGCGCCACCAGTTTTTGCATAATGGTGTCGGTATAATCAGAAACAAAAGACGGCTGCTCCGGGATCTGGAATGCCTGAAAATCCCGCTCAATCTGCCATAACGGTTTTTCCACCGCTACGATACTTTCATTTAAAAAGCCGGCCAGATTCTGCGACAGGTTTTGTTCGATAATACTAAGGGTCGAATCCGGCGCTTCCGGGATCGTAAAAATACGCCACAGCGCTTCTTCGGAAGCCGTGGCCTGGCGTTTAATGATGTCGTTCATGCCTGTCGTTACCTGCTGTAACCTTATCAGCGTTTATACGCAGCAAAGCGTTCAACTGTACTGCAACCACCGAAAAATGTCTGCTAATTTCTGGCGTCTGTTTTATTGCGCCGCTAACTGCGTAAACCAATGCCTTTGTTGATCAGATACATCGCATAACTGAATAACACCAGAATAAAGCTCAGCACTACCACCAGCGCCAGCCATAAGTTGACATCGGTATAGCCCAGAAAGCCGAAACGGAACGCATTCACCATATAAACAATCGGGTTGAGTTGCGCCAGTTGCTGCCAGAATCCGGGCAACAGTGTCAGTGAATAGAAGACACCGCCCAGGTAGGTTAAGGGCGTTAACACAAAGGTTGGAATAATGCTGATATCGTCAAAGGTTTTGGCATAAACGGCATTGATCAGGCCTCCCAATGCGAACAACATCGAGGTCAAGACCACGGTTAAGATAATAATCGCCAGATTATAAATACTGATGGTAACAAAAAACAGCGACAGCAGCGTCACGATCAGCCCCACCAGAATACCGCGCGCCATGCCACCACCGACATAACCGAGCACTATAATATAGTTGGGTACCGGCGCTACCAGCAGCTCTTCGACATTACGCTGGAACTTGGCGCTAAAAAACGACGAGGCCACATTGGCGTAGGAGTTGGTAATAACCGACATCATAATCAGGCCGGGAACAATAAATTCCATATAACTAAAGCCGTTCATCTCGCCGATCCGTGAGCCAATCAGGCTACCGAAAATGACAAAATACAGGCTCATGGTAATGGCCGGCGGCACCAGGGTTTGCACCCAAATGCGCATAAAGCGGGTAATTTCTTTGGTCAGAATACTTTGTAACGCTATCAGATAACGAGCCGTCATTTTGCTTGCCCTCTGCCATGTTCTACCAGGGTGACAAACAGCTCTTCCAGCCGGTTGGCTTTATTCCGCATTGATAACACCTTTACCTGCTGCGCACTAAGTTGTTCGAAGATCGGGTTTAAGCCGGCACTCTTCTCCACATCCACTTCCAGACTGTGTTGATCTAACTTACGCCAGACAAAACCAGCCAGCTGCAAGCTGTCCGGCAGTTGATCCAGATCCAGAATAAAGGTTTCTTTACCCAGCTTGGATAACAAGGCTTTCATACTGGTGTTCTCAATGATCTGCCCTTTATCAATAATGGCGATATTGCGACACAGCATCTCGGCTTCTTCCAGATAATGGGTGGTCAGGATAATCGTCACGCCCTGCTGATTTATCGTGCGTAAAAACTCCCACATTGAGCGCCGTAGCTCAATATCGACGCCGGCCGTCGGCTCATCGAGGATCAACAACCTTGGCTCATGCATCAGCGCCCGGGCAATCATTAGCCGCCGCTTCATGCCACCCGACAACTCACGGGCCCTGGCATGACGTTTTTCCCATAACCCCAGCTGACCTAAATATTTCTCCGCTCGCTGTAAGGCCACCGCACGCGGTACGCCATAATAACCGGCCTGATTGACCACGATTTGCAGCAGGGTTTCAAACTGATTAAAGTTAAACTCCTGCGGCACCAGGCCGAGCTGACTTTTTGCCGCTTCCAGCTCGGTATCCAGGTCAAAGCCAAATACCTTAACTTGCCCGCGGCTTTTATTGACCAGCGCACTGATAATACCGATGGTGGTACTTTTACCGGCACCATTTGGCCCCAGCAAAGCAAAAAAATCGCCCTGCTGTACCTGTAAATCGATACCACTGAGTGCGACTGTGCCGCTACGATAGATTTTATGTAAGTCTTTAATGTCCAGTGCCAGCGTCACGCTATTCTCCTGCTTGCTGTTGTCGCGAGTCATAGCCCCAGCGCCCCACTAACTGTTGCGCTAAGCCCAACTGGTCCAATACCCGGGCCACCATAAAGTCGACCAAATCACTGATTTGCTGCGGCTGATGATAAAAACCAGGTGCGGCCGGCATAATACAGACGCCAAGGCGGGCCAGCTTCAGCATATTTTCCAGATGAATGGCACTAAGTGGGCTTTCCCGCAGCACCAGTATTAGCTTGCCACCTTCCTTAATCACCACATCAGCGGCACGCTCCAGCAGGTTATCACTGGCGCCCTGCGCGATAGCCGACAGGCTGCCGGTAGAACAGGGGCAAACCACCATCTGTTTCGGCGCCGCCGAGCCGGAAGCAACCGGCGAAAACCAATCGTCCTTACCATAAACCTTTAACAGGCCGGGCGCAGCTTGCAGGTATTGCTCCAGCTGCTGCGCGCATTTCTCCGGCGCAGCACTTAACTGCAATTGCTGCTCAGTGGCAAACACCACCCGCGCCGCACTGGACATCAGCAGATGCACTTTAATGCCCTGCGCTAACAATACCTGTAATAGACGTAAACCGTAGGGCGCACCCGAGGCACCGCTAAAGGCCAGAGTAATCTCTTTGCTGGTAATCATTGGCTTTCCTATCGACTGGCCACGCTTAACTCAGCGCCTCCAGTAGTTGTTGATGAATGCCGCCGAAGGCGCCATTGCTCATTATTACTATCTGATCGCCTGGCTGCACCAGCGCCAGAATACTGGCTTTCAGTTCAGCAATGTCATAACAGACACTGGCCGGCATCGAGAGCCGCGCGGCCAGCTCGGCCATCGACCAGCCGGCATTGCGTGGCTCATATAAAAACACCTGATCTGCCGTTAACAGCGCCTGCGGCAAAGCCGCCTGATGCACACCGAGGCGCATGGTATTAGATCGCGGCTCTAATACGGCGATAATCCGCGCCTGGCCCACTTTCGCCCGCAAGCCTTGCAGCGTGGTGGCAATAGCGGTGGGGTGATGGGCAAAATCATCGTAGATCGCAATACCTTGTGGAGTGCCTTTTAGCTCCATCCGCCGTTTCGGTGCCACGAAGCTGGCTAAGGCCTCGGCTGCAACACCAACCGGTACCCCGGCATGACGCGCGGCAGCAATCGCCATTACCGCATTATCAACATTGTGCTGGCCACTGAGCGACCAATTTACCAGCGCCACCTGTTGCTGTTGCCAATACAGCGCAAACTGACTGCCATCCGGCGTTAACAATTCGGCCTGCCAGTCACTGCCATAGGCTTCACGTTGGCTCCAGCAGCCCAGCGCCAGCGTCTCGGTGACAGCAGGCGTCGCTTCCGGAGATAACACCAACCCCGAAGTAGGCACGGTACGCAACAAATGATGAAACTGCCGCTGGATCGCCGCCAGATCCGGGAAGATATCCGCATGATCATACTCAAGGTTGTTAATCACCAGGGTACGCGGCCGGTAATGCACAAATTTGGAGCGCTTATCAAAAAACGCCGTATCGTATTCGTCGGCTTCAATCACAAAGAACGGCGCCTCACCTAAGCGGGCAGAAACGCCGAAATTTTGCGGCACACCACCAATCAGAAAACCCGGCTTTAAACCGGCATAGTCTAAGATCCAGGCCAACATACTGGCGGTGCTGGTTTTACCATGGGTGCCGGAAACGGCCAGTACCCAGCGCTGCTGCAGTAACTGTTCGGATAACCACTGTGGGCCTGAGGTGTAAGGCAGGTTATGTTCCAGCACATACTCAACGGCCGGATTACCACGCGATAAGGCATTACCGATAATCACCAGATCCGGGGCCGGTTCCAGCTGTGCGGGGTCATAACCCGGAGTCAGACTGATGCCCAGCTGTTCCAGCTGAGTGCTCATCGGCGGGTAAACCTGTTGATCGGAACCTGTGACCTGATGGCCAAGGGCTTTGGCCAGGGCTGCGATACCGCCCATAAAGGTGCCGCAAATCCCCAGAATATGAATATGCATAATGTACTTCTCTGTTAAGCAGGGGCTTATTGTAGCAAATGCAGAATAAGCTGCGATCAAAACTGCAATTTAAGAATAAATTCTTTAAAATAACCCAGACTGAATGAGATTTCGCCACTTGTACCGGACGAAAGCTTTGCCGGTCTGACTCTGTCTTACCCGAAAATATAACAAGGACCTACTATAATGCGTCGCATCTCACCCGTACTGCAACAAGATGGCGTGGATCCGGATCTGATCTCGTTGTTAAAAACTATCCTGGCGGCCTGCCGCGAAATCGCCTTCCGCGTCGGTCAGGGCGAACTGGCCGGTGTACTGGGTTCAACTCTGTCAGAAAATGTGCAGGGCGAAACCCAGAAAAAACTGGATGTGATCGCGAACGAATTACTAAAAGAAGTGATCCTGGAAACCGGCGTGGTGAAAGCTATCAGCTCAGAAGAAGAGGATGATATCGTACCGGGTAATCCGCGAGGCCGCTATCTGGTAACCTTTGACCCTTTAGATGGGTCCTCCAATACCGATATCAATAGCCTGATCGGCACTATTTTCTCGATATTACCGGCCGATCCACACAAGGACGCCAGTGATGCCAGCCAGTTTTTACAACCAGGCACCGCTCAAGTTGCAGCGGGCTATGTGTTGTATGGCCCATCAACAATGCTGGCGCTGACCACTGGCAAAGGCACCCGCCTGTACACCCTGGATAAAACCTATGGCGGCTTCCTGTTAACCGAAGAGCAGGCCACCATCCCGAAATACACCGCCGAGTTTGCCATCAATATGTCAAATCAGCGCTACTGGCAGGCACCAATGCAAAGTTACATCGCCGATTTACTGCAAGGTAAAGAAGGGGTGCGCGGTAAAAATTACAATATGCGCTGGATTGCCGCCATGGTCGGCGATGTGCACCGGGTACTCTGTCGTGGCGGCATCTTTGCCTACCCCAGCGATCGTAAAGATCCGGCCAAGCCGGATAAATTACGCCTGATGTATGAAGCTAACCCGATGAGCTTTCTGGTCGAACAGGCTGGCGGCGCCAGCTCCACCGGTTATCAGCGTATTATGGAAATCATTCCGACTGATATCCATCAACGGGTAGCAGTGATTCTAGGGTCGAAACACGAAGTAGAAACCTGTGTCAATTACCACCGAAATAGCACTACTCCGGTAATATCAGACTAATTATCAATAGCCATTTTTACGGCCGTCATTATAATGGCGGCCAGCAATTAATCAGAGGACCAAGCGATGAGCTTAAGCGATGTAGCAGCTGGCAAAAATCTGCCGGATGAAATTAACGTAATTATTGAAATTCCGGCCAATGCCGATCCAATCAAATACGAAGTGGATAAAGACACCGGTACCGTCTGGGTAGACCGCTTTATGGCCACCCCTATGTTCTATCCGTGCAACTACGGCTTTGTGAATCAGACCCTGTCGCTGGATGGTGACCCGGTTGACGTACTGGTACCAACGCCTTACCCACTGGTACCCGGCGCCGTGATTAAATGTCGCCCGGTTGGCGTGCTGAATATGGAAGATGAGTCTGGTCAGGATGCCAAGGTTATTGCCGTACCTGTTAGCAAGCTGACTAAACTGTACGATCATATCCAGGATATCAACGATGTACCTGAGCTGCTGAAAAAGCAAATCCAGCATTTCTTTGAGCGTTACAAAGAGCTGGAGCCAGGTAAGTGGGTTAAAGTTACCGGTTGGGCCGATGCAGCCGCCGCTAAAGCTGAAATTATGACCTCTTTCGAGCGCGCCAAGAAATAAGCCAACAGCCGCTGTTGCCAATAAAAAAACCGGAGCGCGCTCCGGTTTTTTTTATGCGGCGTTAACATTAAGGCCTTAACTGGCCATCCTGATACGCCAGTAAATACTGCATTAAATCGGCAGCAGGCATCGGTTTGGCAAACAAATACCCCTGCACCTCTTCGCAGCCCATCGCCATCACAGCCTGTAGCTGCTCCTTGGTTTCAACCCCCTCGGCAATAGTAGACAGACCGATACGTTTACCTAAACTGATAATGGTCTCAGCAATCAGTCCGCCGCCCTCGTTCGCTACCGTGCTGACAAAGGCGCGGTCTACCTTGATCCGATCCAGCGGCAGTTGCTGTAAATAGCTCAGCGACGAGAAACCAATGCCAAAATCGTCGATCGCCACCTTAATACCAAAGCTCTTTAGCTGCTGCAGTGCATCAATCACGATTTTCGGCTCGTCCATCACCACTGACTCGGTGATCTCCAGCTCCAATAGTTCTGGATTGACCTGATAGCGTTTTACGGTGTCGATAACGGACGGCACAAAATGCGGCGAACGGAATTGCGGCATCGATACATTTACCGCAATTCGCAGACTGCCACAGTTGGCTGCCTCTAATTGCTGTAGTTGCTTACAGGCCTGCTCTAAAACCCATTGCCCAATATCGACAATCAGGCCTGAGTACTCTGCCAACGGAATAAAGATCGCCGGCGAGATATAGCGCCCGGGTTGATGTGGCCAACGTAATAAAGCCTCCATCCCAACCACGGCCTGGCTCTTCAGACACAGCTGTGGTTGATACCAGAGTTCCAGTTTGTCCAGTGCAAAATCGGCGCGCAGCATTCTGAGCATCGTCAGCCGCTCTGTCACCTCTTCTTCCATCGCCGGTTCATAATACTGATGGTGTACGCCCAGGGTTTTTTTGGCTTTATTCAGCGCAATATACACCTGCTTCATAATCACCATGCCCTGCTCTGCAGCCTCGCGCAGCCGGCAGATGCCAAAGGTCGCATTCATTTGCAGGCTATGTTCCGATGCCTGAAATGGTTGCGCGAAAACAGCGGCCAAACGCTCTGGCGTTAACTCATCTTCCGGCCCCACCAACGCAAAGACGTCGGCACCAATACGGCCTAACTGCGAACTGATACCAAAATGTTCGATTAAGCGCAGCGTAATCGCAATCAGCAGTTCATTGCCGACATCCTGCCCCAGACCATCGTTAACATCGGAAAAGTGGTCAATATCAACCAGTACCGCCACCATATGCTCAGGTTCAAAGCGGCGGGTATCCTGTAAAATCTGAATAAATTCGTTGCGGTTTGGCGTCTTAGTCAGCGGATCGATATAGGCGGCATGTTTTAATTGCTGGAACAGCGCAACGTTCTCATAGCCAACAGAGATATTACTAAGGAAGACTTCAATCAGCTGTTTATCTGCATCTTCAATCGGCCGGTTGGTTTCGATATAAACTGCAGCATTATGTTTTTCATTACCCAGATATAATACTGTGTCCTGATCCGAAAACAGGTGCTGCCGATTTTTCAGGCAGAGATTAATCTGTTCAACGATGCGTTTATTGTCCAGCCGGTCAAGCTGACATTTAATAAAAGGGGCATAATGGCCGGCGGCGCCCAATACATAAATTTTATCGCTGGCGGTACCATCATCCTCAATCTGGGCACAAAGCACCCCTTCCGCGTGCAGACCAATTAGCGACGAGATTTGGGTAACCACCCCTTCGGAAAATTCGTGTAAGGAGTGTTGCTCTAATAAATTGGCACCGGCCTTAATGATCTTCTGCAAGCCGCGGCGGTTCTGATTAATGGTCTTAATTTGTTGGTAAGAACGCAAAGAAGAGATAATGGTGGTGACAAGTTTACTGCGGGTCAGCTCGGTCTTCGTTTTGTAGTCGTTAATATCATATTCTTTAATAACGCTTTCTTCCGGAGCATAACCGGGTTGTCCTGTCCGCAACACGATGCGTAATTCGTCCATTTGCAGCTCATCACGGATCCGTCGTACCACCTGCAAGCCGGCATCATCGGTTTCCATTACCACATCGAGCAGAACTAAAGCGGTATCGGCGTGTTTACGCAAAAAATCTATGGCTTGCTGACCAGAATAGGCATGATGAAACTCTAACCGTTTACCCAACACTATAAGGTCATTTAGCGCCAGCTTAGTAACGGTATGAATTTCCTGATCATCGTCTACGATAAGCAGCGGCCAGACCCCTGCAGCAGGTTCTTTTGGCACACTGGCACTGTCGTCATCGGCTAAAAACAGAAATCCGTCCTCTGTTTCTTTTGATGTCATGAGCTGGTCCTTTGCTAAAGCTTGCTGTAAATATACCCGCATCTTTGCAGAAAAAGAAATCCTGCAGCGATTTAATTTTACATGCCCTAAACTGCAACCACATCAGCACAGCCGATAATGCTGCAGCAAAGTCTCAAATTTACAGGGATCCAAGGGTTTAAGCACAATATCATCCATACCGGCAGCGCGGAAACTTGCTATCTCTGCTGGCAAAGCGTGTGCAGTAAACGCCAGTAACGGCACCTGTTGATAGGACGTCAGACGCCTTAGCTGACGGGCGACTTCCGTACCTGCCAAATCCGGTAGTCTGATATCCAACAACACCAAATCGAACTGTTGCTGTTGACACAGTGTCAGGGCTTCAGCTCCCGTCAGTGCTGAAGTCAGTTGCACGCCCTTATGCTGTAACAAAACCTTGATAAAAGCCTGATTAGTCTCGTTATCATCGACAACCAGTAGATGTTTCAAAGGGCGCGTTGCCAGCTCGTGTAGCCGCTGTGCGAGCCAACCCAGACAAAAATCGGCGCTGGAAAGGCAGCTGAGGTTTTGCTGCCACAGCGACAGGCTAAGCGGCGGAACAAAAATAAAACGTGGACAGCGGATCTCCGTTAATACCGTTAACCACTCCTGGCAGGGGGCCTGACCAGGCAGAAAAATCAGTATCGCAGAGTATGCTTGCTCCTGTAGCCTTTTGCGAAGTTCGCTGAGATTACTACAACTGCTCACTTGCAACGCCAAGTTATGCAAGCTCTGCAGGCGCTCGGTCAAACGCTCGGGATCTGCATCGAATACCAGCAAATGCTCCAGCAGTGGCACACTATGCCGGGTAGCTGCGATTAACGCCCATTGCAGGCTGATGCGCACACCTAACCCCTCCAGCGACTCAACATGCAAACTGGCATTCAGTAACCTGGCGGCCAGTTTAAGGACGGCGATGTCAGCATCGCGCCATTGCAAGGCCGAACTATCCGCTTCGTGCAGCTGCGCGGTCAGATGTCGTGGTAAACCATTACCATCACAGGCCAGTTGTAAACTTAGCTGCGGATCTGGACTAGCAAGCAACTGAAGTTTAAAACTAAAACGCCTTGCAGACTCTGAACGCAGTGCCAATAACAACATAGCTTGTAATACATGCTTTAAAAATTCAGCATCGATTTCCGGCAACAGTTGATAACAGTCTCCGGATTCCAACCAATCCATAGCGCAATCATCAGGCAACAGCATATTGAGCGCGCCGAGCTGTTCGGTCAGCCACTCCGGTAACAGTAATGGCTGCGGCTGCAAGCCAGCTGCAGCAAATTGATGCTTGGCATAACAATAATGCAGCTGTTGTAGAGTGTCGAACATCGCTTCGGTCAGCTGTGGCTTGCGCTGACCTAACAGCTGCCACTGGTGCAACCAACGGACCAGACACTGTTGCCTGCGCTGTTGCTGTATCTGTTGCTGCTCACTTTGCAGCTGAAACACCTCAAGCTGAGCCATCAGCTGCTGCTGTTGCGTATCGAGCTGCTTGTTCTGTTGTTCCAGCTGTTGCTGCTGCTCCAGTACCTGCAATAATGCCTGGTCCAGCCCGGCGCTGTCCTGACATTGCAATAGTGGCTCGACACCTTGTAACTGTAATGACTCGGCTCGCTGTTTAAAGCTCTGTAAACGTTGTAGCTGTTGACGCTGAGGCGCCTCCCGCAAACGCCAGGCTAACAGCAGCAACACCGTCAATAATACCCACGCCAATACCGACGGCCACCATAGTAGCCAAATCGCGGTCGGCGCTTCAGGGATAATCAGTAACAGATATGTAGGTTGGCTGGAAAAAGGTTCGAAGGGTAAAGCCGGCTTTTGTAATGGCAACACCGCAACATCGCGACCGCTCAGCGTAATCAGCGTTAAACTGCTAAAGTCCTGACCCGGTAACTCCATCGGTACCAACTCTGTCTGTCCAACCGACAACAGCAGTTCCCCCTGCAACGGATACAATGCCAACGCGGCCACCGGTATACTGGCACCGAACTGTAATTCCGCCAGCTGTTGCTGCAACTGCTCTGGCGCAGCCTGACCAAGCTTCGGGGATAACGCGAGTTGGATCACATCACCGTATAGTTGCAGCTGTGCCTGCAGCAGTTGCCGGTTGTGATGTTGCTGCCAAAGCAAGGTTGACATCACTAACACGGCACAGGCCGCGCAGTAGAACAAGAATAAATAGCGATACAGGGCGATCAAGGTGGTGCTCAAGACAATAAAATCAGAGCACCACTATATGTCTAAAGTAGCCGGGGCTCAAGTCTTGCCCCTGTTTCGAAAAGCAGGTTAGAAATGTACCGCGATACCTGCGAAGATGCCACTAAAGGTGATACCGGCGTAAAGATCGTCGATATCATCCAACTGCAGATCCAACCAGCGATAGCCAAGTTTTAATCTGACATCCAGTGTCAGACTGTCTACCAACTGATAGGCGACGCCGGCTTGCAGATCATACCAATGATTACCACTAAACTGGCTTGCCTGGCCATTGGCAAACAGCTCCAGACCACTGCCCGGCAAACCAAGCCGACTATCCAGATACAACAAAGGTAGCCATTGACGGACACTTTGGCTGGCCTGGCGGTTCGCGGCCATTATTGTCAGTTCACCGGAGAGTTTTTTGGCAACCAGACCCAGATCAAGCTGCAGCAAGCTATTATCCAGTAACTCGTAGTACAGCACATAATCGGTATACCGAAAATCCAGCTCAGTACTCAGCGCGGTACCGGCCGCAAAGGTTACTCCGCCAAAACTGAAGCTGTTGTTCAGTTCAGTATGCCCCTGGCTTTGTAAATTCTGCCACTGCACTCTAAGATTGGGTAACACTGGTACCAGATGTTCAAAAGCCAGATAATAGCCTTGTTGGTTCTTATCCCGAAAACTAAAATCCTGTAATTGCTGACTATTCGCAAAACCACCCTTGGTACCGGCTTGCCAGCTATCATAGCCCGCGTGTACACCGAAAAACGTATCCGCCTGTACCGGCGCCATACTAACTGTTGCGGCCAGCGCCAAGATTCTTACCACTTTCATTCCCTATCCTTGCTTTAATAATTCAGATAAATCAATCAGCGCCGCATTGGCGCGGGAGATATAATTTGCCATCACCAGGCTATGATTAGCCAAAATACCGAAGCCACTGCCGTTTAATACCATCGGGCTGTGAATAGGCTGCTGAGCGGCTTCCAGCTCACGAATGATTTGCTGTAAGCTCACCATCGCATTGCGACGTTGCAATACTTCCGCAAAATCAATTTCCACCGCTTTTAGGAAGTGCAGCAATGCCCAGGTTGCGCCGCGCGCTTCATAAAATTCATCATCCAGTTTCCACCAGCTGGTTTTTACAAAGCGGCGGTCTGGTGTTTCCGTCGACTGACGGGCAGCGATGTCGCCAGCGAGATCGGTATTAAAACGCTCCTGCCCCACACTGGCACTGAGACGCTGTGAATAGCTACCCAGGCGCTTTTCGACATTCTTCAGCCAGTCACGCAGATTGTCTGCCCGGGCATAGAACTGGCTGTCCGTTTGTTTTGGATCGACCAAGGCGCTGCGGTATAAATAAAGTTGGGCAATCGCCTTGCGATATTCGGATTCGGCGCTCGGTAATACCCAACTGCGATGGTCGATATTCAGCTGTGGTTGAGCAATCCGTAAAAAGGCATTTTCCGCTGATTGCGACTGAGAGCGGCTAAAGTCTTTGCGAAACGCCAGTGCCAGATCGCGTGACATCTCCAGCACGCCAAATTCCCAGGCTGGCATATTATCCAGTAAGCTAAAGGGCGGCAGAATATCATTTGACATATAGCCGCCGCGTTTTTGTAGCAGAGTTTCCGTAACACGGATCAAGGCAGTCGTAGTGTTGTAGCCGACAACCCGGCTGCCATCATCCAGATGTAAGCCTTGCTGCACTTCTTCTATCAATAAGGCAGGCTCGCGACTTACCCACCAACTAAACAGCCACAGCACCAGTAAGGTCCCGGCCGCAGCGGCTGACAGAGTAGAGGTTTTATTCATATCTTGTCCTAACGTTTTGGCATAGTCGTGACAGAGCGTCACTGCATCCTGTCGATCTGCGCTATCCGCAGCCAGCCATTACGCATCATCTGTGCCTGGTGCCGCTGCGGACAACACTATCTTACACCAAAACCACTGTCGCGGCAGCGATAAGCCGATGATAATCTTGGTCGCATTAAGCTCCTGCCCCGCCAGGCCCAGCCTTTTTTGTAAGCCTGCCAGACCAGCACGGCTGGCATAGCGCCAAGTAACAAGCCCAATACCGGCAGCAAATAGATCAGCAGTAAAGTCTGCTCAGCAAAGGCCAACATTTACTCTGCCACCATTTTTACGACAGCTTTCTCAGCAGTCCGTTGTGCCAACTGTGGCATATCGTCAGGTTGCTGTAACACAAGTTGCACCTGGGCCATGCTGCTGCCGATAGCCAGCTGCGTTTGTTGCCGCACATCCTGCCGTAGCTGCTGTTGCCATAGTTGTTGCTGTGTTGTCATGGCAGCGCGCAGCGATTCAGCTGGATCTACTGCTGGTGGCGTACTGTTTAAACTAACAACGCTGGTAAAGAAAAGAGTAGTTAACGTAAGCATCTTGTTGCTCCTGCAAATTCAGTTCAGTGGTTCGGTACTGCTGCGATACTGAATTCAAGGGGCATGCCAAAGCCGAAAAACTACATAACCATTTGTTTCGTATTGATTAATTTAGAGAGCAACAAAGGAAGCTGTAAGTACAGAAAAGCTAGAAAACCAAAAAATAGTCAATTTTGCTATTTTTTGGTTTTTATATAGACAGTCAGTTAATTAGCCTTAGCGTCAGGCGATTCAGGCACCAGTGCTAGCGCCTGTAACAGCAACTCTGGTTTGGCATCCACTAGATGTCCTTGCTCACTCAGTAAGCGACGCCACTGCCGGGCACCCGGTTGCCCCTGAAATAGCCCTAGCATATGACGGGCAATATGCCAAAAACGCGCCCCTTGCTGCATTTGCTGTTCAATATAGGGCACCATCAACCGCACCAGTTGATGCTGATCCGGTACCGCCCAGACATCCTGATATAACACGGCATCGACCTGGCTCAGTAGATAAGGGTTGGTATAGGCTTCTCGGCCGATCATCACGCCATCCAAATATTGCAGCTGTTGCTCAGCTTCAGCAAGGGTTTTGATACCACCATTGATGCTGATGTCCAGCGTCGGGAAATCCTGCTTTAACTGATAAACCCTTGGGTAGTTCAGCGGCGGGACCTCGCGGTTTTCTTTCGGACTTAAACCTTTTAACCAGGCCTTGCGGGCATGGATCACAAACTGCCGACATCCTGCTGCCGCGACAGTGGCGACAAAATCCTGTAAAAACTGATACTCGTCAGAATCGTCAATACCGATGCGGGTTTTTACACTGACCGGAATACTGACGGCATCCTGCATCGCCTTAACACTATCGGCAACCAGTTGCGGCCTGGCCATCAGGCAAGCGCCAAACATACCGTTCTGCACCCGATCTGATGGGCAACCGACATTTAAGTTTATTGCAGCATAACCACGCTGCTCAGCCAGCTTGGCACAATGCGCCAGCTCAGCCGGTTCGGAACCACCCAGCTGCAGTACTACCGGCTGCTCTTGCGGATTAAAACCAAGATAATCGCCTTTACCATGGATAATGGCGCCGGTTGTGACCATCTCGGTATATAGCACCGCATGCTTGCTCATCAGACGATGAAAATAGCGGCAATGCCGATCGGTCCAATCTAACATCGGAGCAACGGAAAATTTTTGTGGCAAGATAGCGTTATTCAAGTTAGCAAACCATTCAGACAGAAATCAGGACCCGGCATGAACCAGATAAGCCGTTAATTTTTTCACCAGTGGCAACACCAGTAGCAAGGTCGGAAAAGCAATCAGCCAGGATAGGCCCCAGGCTGATAGCCACCCTTGCAGTGTAAAAGCCTCCAACCCAAGACTTTTCAGGGTGCTGACCAAGGATACGATCAGCGTCATCAGCACTGAGAGTAACAATGGCATGACCAGTGACGCGGCTTTAGCAGGCAGTTTTGGCATATCACACTTTGCCCCGGGTTTAAAAAACGCAAAATTATACCCGATTTTCGGCTTGAATGTGCGGCTTCTTACAGTCACTGGTTTCAGACTAACAATATGGTACACTGCGGCTAAGTATGGGAGGGCAAGCATGTCTACTGAGAGTTTAGTATCAAAAGCCAGAGCCATCTGCGAGCAAAATGGCGCCCGCTTTACCAGTATTCGGGAGAAAGTTTTCCGCCTGATGGCAGAAAATCATGGCGGCCAGGGTGCCTATGAATTACTGGAACAATTGAAACAAACTGAACCCGCTGCCAAACCGGCAACGATCTACCGGGCGCTGGAGTTTCTGACTGAGCAGGGCTTTATTCATAAGATTGAGTCAAGTAATGCCTTTATGTTGTGCCAGCATTTCGACAAGCATCACCCGGCGCAGCTGTTGATATGTGAGAAATGTGGCAACGTGACCGAACTGCATTCGGCCACTTTAGACGCAGAATTTAGCAAACTGGCCTCGGCACTGGGTTTTCATATTCACCGGAAAACGATAGAGGCGCGGGGGGTTTGTCGGCAGTGCCATGGAAATTAACCGCAAAACATTAGCTGCACTCTTGTATAATAAAGAAAAAACTTCTAGGCTTAATTTTGTTGCCATTATCTCGAATCCTCAACTCGTAGGCATTTTAAATGAATGTTGAATATATAAACCCTTTTCTTTCCTCACTCGTCAATGTGCTTTCGACCATGGCCAATACCAAAATTGTGCCGGGCCAGCCACGGGTTAAAAAAGATGAAGTCGCGCAGGGTGATGTCTCAGGTCTGATTGGTATGGTCGGCCCGACCATGAAAGGGTCATTTTCTGTGAGTTTCGATGAGAGTCTGGCGATTGAAATTATGTTCCGGATGCTGGGTGAAAAACCGGCAGGCATTAATGCCGATGTAACCGATATGGTGGGTGAAATTACCAATATGGTCACCGGCGGTGCCAAGCGCATTCTGGGTGAAAAAGGCTATGAATTTTCGATGGCTACCCCGATCGTGGTATCGGGTAAAAATCATACTATTACCCACAAGTGTGACGGCCCAACCATTCTGATGCCGTTTAACTCAGACTTTGGCAAAGTCCATATTGAAGTCAGTTTTGATAAGTAACCGCTGAACGCGGCGTGTTAGCGCTCAGCAGTACTGATAATCAACACGTGGCGTAATATTACATAGTAGCTCATAAGGTATGGTAGCCGCACAGGCTGCCACCCGCTCAATGGCCAGTTCAGGCCCCCACAATACGGCTTCGTCGCCAAGTTGATCCAAAGCATTCGGCCCCAAATCCACAGTAATCATATCCATCGACACCCGGCCGGCCAGCGGTACTTCCCGCCCGTTCAACCAAACCGGTGTGCCATTTATCGCGTGGCGCGGATAACCATCACCATAACCTACCGCTATAACGCCTAGCGTGGTATCACAACTGGCCTGCCAATGCCCGCCATAGCCAACCCGTTCACCGGCACGCACCTGACGCAGAGCTATCAGGCGGCTACTCAGTCGCATCACCGGTTGCAGTTGATGCTC
The DNA here is from genome assembly GCF_001704375.1 of Alishewanella sp. HH-ZS. Classification (NCBI taxonomy): domain Bacteria; kingdom Pseudomonadati; phylum Pseudomonadota; class Gammaproteobacteria; order Alteromonadales; family Alteromonadaceae; genus Alishewanella; species Alishewanella sp. HH-ZS. The sequence continues at coordinate 174,838 of NZ_LZEJ01000001.1, forward strand.
GCTGCCAATTTTCCCGGCGAAAGGTGAAATACCATGCAGCATCAACCCGGGTCTGACCCATTCGGCATGGCTCTGTGGAAACGCCAGGATTGCAGCGGAGTTAGCTAAACTGCGCTGCTCTGCCTTACCAGCCGTTAAGTCAGCAAAGACTGCCAGTTGCTGTAAGGTGCGGTCTGAGTCAGGTTCATCGGCACAGCAAAAATGACTCATCAGCCGGATCCCCGGTAATACCGCACTGCATTGCCACAGCCGGCGGTAAAAATCGTCAAACTGCGCCGGCTCGATCCCCAACCGGTGCATGCCGCTATCGATCTTTAGCCAGACCTTTAACTGACCATCCAGTGCCGCTTGCTCCAGCGCCTGTAGTTGTAGTTCGTTATGCACCACGGTTTGCAAATTGTTAGCCAGTAACAGGGGTAACTCGGCCGCTTCGTAAAAGCCCTCGAGCAGCACTATCGGTTTGACAATACCACCAGTACGCAGCGCCAGGGCTTCATCTATTCGTGCCACCGCAAAGGCATCGGCATCACTGAGTGCTTGTGCCACCCTGACCAAACCATGGCCATAGGCATTCGCTTTTAACACCGCCAATACCTGACTCTGTGGTGCCAATTGCCGCACCCGGGCCAGGTTATGTTGTAGCGCCTGCAAATTGATTTGTGCGACCGGCCGTCGACTCATTAATACTCATCCTCAAAGCGGGCACTGCCGGCATAATTATCAAAACGTGAGAAGTGGCCATGAAAAGTTAAACGCACCCTGCCTATCGGACCGTTCCGCTGCTTACCAATAATAATTTCAGCCGTACCTTTATCTGCAGTATCCTCGTGGTAGACCTCATCACGATAGATAAACATAATCAAATCCGCATCCTGTTCTATCGAACCCGATTCCCGTAAGTCCGAGTTTACCGGCCGCTTATCGGCGCGTTGTTCCAGTGAGCGGTTAAGCTGTGATAGCGCTACCACCGGCACTTTCAATTCTTTTGCCAGGGCTTTTAACGAGCGGGAAATTTCGGCGATCTCCAGGGTGCGGTTTTCGCTCATCCCGGGTACCGTCATCAGCTGCAGATAGTCGACCATAATCATGCTTAAGCCACCGTGCTCGCGGGCAATTCGCCTTGCCCTCGAACGCACTTCGGTAGGGGTTAAGCCTGAGGCATCATCGATATACATTTTGCCTTTGCTGTTCAGAAGCTCTATCGCCGATGACAACCGCGCCCAATCTTCATCTTCCAGCTGGCCGGTACGCACCTTGGTCTGGTTAATCCGGCCTAATGAGGCCAGCATCCGCATCATAATCTGGTCTGACGGCATCTCTAAGCTGAAAATCAGTACCGGTTTATCGCTGGTAATAGCCGCGTGTTCACACAGGTTCATGGCAAAGGTGGTTTTACCCATCGATGGTCGCGCCGCGACAATAATCAGATCCGACGGCTGCAAACCATTGGTCATCTTGTCCAGATCGACATAGCCGGTCGATACCCCGGTTATACCATTTTGCGGTGAGCGATACAGCGCATCAATTTTATCAATGGTTTTGGCGAGGATGCTGTTGATGGGCTCAGGCCCCTCATTGGCTTTGGCACGCTGCTCGGCAATTTTAAAGACTTTGGTTTCGGCAAAGTCCAACAGCTCAGCCGCAGTGCGGCCCTGAGTATCGTAACCGGCGTCAGCGATATCATGGGCAACACCAATCATATCCCGCACTACCGCGCGTTCGCGGACGATATCGGCATAGGCCAGAATATTGGCGGCACTGGGGGTGTTTTTGGCAATTTCACCTAAATAAGCAAAGCCACCAATATCGTCTAACTGTTGGTTGGCTTCCAGTGCTTCCGAAACGGTGATCAGGTCAATTGGCTGGTTGCCCTCAGCCAGGCGCGCCATCGCATTAAAAATCAGCCGGTGTGAGCGCAGATAAAAATCATGCTCTACCACCTTTTCGGAAACCCGATCCCAGGCTTCATTATCCAGCATCAGGCCGCCCAGCACTGATTGCTCCGCTTCAATCGAATGCGGTGGCATCTTTACTGCTGCAACCTGCTTATCTTTTACACTTTGTTGTGCCACGTTGTACTACCACAGGAAAAAACTTGCTGATGGCGTCATGCTAACCTGCGACTGCGCCAATGCCAATTAAAGCTTTGAAAATTTTACCTGTGATTGGCTGACTGACAGTTGAATGGCTTTGGATTTAACAGAAAAAATGACAGAAAAAGCAGAGGAGATAACAGAACAGAGAAAACGCACTGCCAGGCGGCAGTGCGTCTTAGCCAATTAGGCTTCAGCGATAATGATTACCTTGATAGTGGCAATCACTTCAGCGTGTAACTGCAGGTCGATGTCGAACTCGCCAGTTTCACGTAAAGTACCATTTGGTAACTTCACTTCCGCTTTAGTTACGGCAACGCCGGCTTCAGTGATCGCATCAGCGATATCACGGGTACCAACAGAACCGAACAGTTTACCCTCGTCACCCGCTTTAGAAGCGATAGTCACCTGGGCCAGTTCAGCTACCTTGGCAGCACGGTCGTTAGCAGCAGCTAAACCAGCAGCCAGTTTGGCTTCTAATTCAGCGCGACGGGCTTCGAATTTCTCGATGTTAGCCTTAGTAGCCGGAACTGCTTTACCCTGAGGGAATAAGAAGTTACGGGCATAACCAGACTTAACAGTTACATTGTCACCTAAACCACCCAGGTTTGCGACTTTGTCTAACAGAATAATTTGCATTGCCTATACCCCTCTGTATTAGCTGTGTGAGTCGCTGTATGGTAACAGGGCCAGGTAACGGGCGCGTTTGATGGCGCGGGCTAACTGACGCTGGTATTTAGCGCTGGTGCCAGTAATACGGCTTGGTACGATCTTGCCACTTTCTGTAACATAGTTCTTCAGAACGGCGGTGTCTTTGTAATCAATCTCTACAGTGCCTTCTGCAGAAAAACGGCAGAACTTACGGCGACGGAAAAAACGTGACATTTGTCTGTCTCCTAACTTAATTGTTCAATCTGTTGCGCATGCAGGACCAGTTTTGCCTGACCACTGCGGCTTTGGTGCCGGTTTAAAAAACCACTCACCCTAACCGTGCTGCCCAACGTCAGATGCTGAGCGTGTTGTTGTAACACTGTGCCGCTTAGAACCACCTGCATCCGCACATAAGCCTGACGATTTAAGCCAGCCTCCTGCTGCATGCTGCGATGTTCCAGGGTTAACACAGTGTGCGGGATCCCCGCCGGACTCTCACTGCGCTCTGGGTGCCGGCAAAGGGCGCCACTTAGCACAAAGTAATTGTCCATCTACAACTTACTCGTCGTTTGCTACTTGCTCTTCAGTTTCACGAGGAGCACGCTCACGACGCTCTTCACGTACCTTAGCCATTGGTGATGGCTCAACGATGGCACCGTTAGTGCGCATAATCAGGTTACGTAATACCGCATCGTTGTAGCGGAAGTTAGTTTCCAGCTCATCGATCACGCTTTGTGGTGCTTCCACGTTCATTAGCACATAGTGTGCTTTGTGCAGTTTTTGAATTGGGTAAGCCAGTTGACGACGCCCCCAATCTTCTAAACGGTGGATAGAACCGCCCGCTTCTTTGATCGCGCCAGTGTAACGCTCGATCATACCAGGCACTTGTTCACTCTGATCAGGGTGAACCATAAAAACGATTTCGTAATGACGCATTGTAGCTCCTTACGGTTAGTAAGCCTCGGAAGAACTCGGCCGGGTTCTTATAAAGGCAAGGAACGTTGAGTGTATGGCCGAAGGTCGCGTATTTTAAGGAGTCAGCCGTGAAATAACAAGTGAAAGCGGCAGATTGCACAAAAAAAGTTCAGGCCAGCAAGCTGGCCTGAACTTCAAGTTCGCGGCGTTAATGACTTTAGCGGGGCGCCAGCTGGCAACGGGCACCGTTAAGGCGGACACTCTTGCCTGAGCCAGGATGCTGTAAAATACAACTGTCCCCGACTCTAACCAGTACAAAACGGTAGGATGGCAAACTATGCCGCCCATCCAGCGGCCTGCCCTGACTATCTACTGGCATCCGCTGTTCGATAAAAAGTTCAGTGCTGTGCATCAACACATCATCAGCCAGCGTAACACTGGTGCCTCCAACAATACTGACGATAAAATCATTCAGCTGTTGCCGGACGCCGGGTTCCACGCTGCTCAGCACCGCAGGCTCAGCCGCCCGGCTATGCTGACAGGCTGCCAGCATAACAGCACAGCAGCTTAACAGCAGGGCAATGGCTCTCACTGCGCCCCCTCAGCCGGTAGCAACTCAGTCACCAGCTTATTGTTGAGCAGGATGTCCTGATAGCGCGGGTCTAATAAGCGCATTTGTCCGGGCTCGTCACTGTCGATCCTGGCTTCTGGTTGCAGCCAGGCCGCGGCACCCGCCCCCGATGCACCTGCACTCACCGTCGGACAACTGTTGTTCTGGGCATAGTACAGGGCAGCACCTAACAACCGCTCCGCCGGGTCGCCAAGGGGTTGGCTGAAATCATCAGCTAATGGGCAACCTTTTACATCGGCCTGAAACACCGGATTGGTGCGCGGTACAAAGCCATCGGCATACTCGCCAAAGCCCTTGGCATTAATACCGGTAAACTGAATAGTAAAGTAGGTGGTGCCACAGTTATCGGTTGGATAAAAGCCATAGGGTTTACCACAGGTACGGCCACCAATCAGGATCACCTCGACATCAATACCTCTGAGTGCATTAACAAAGGCTTCACTGGCGGAGCAGGTATTGCCGGTACTGAGGATAAAAACCCGGCTTAAATTCAATGATGGTAGAGTGGTATTAGTCAGAACACCGGCTTCATAGTCAATCACCCGGCTATAAAACGGTATAGGTGACAGAGTGCCACCGGTAACCGGATTGATGGTTGGGTGCTTATCGTTAAAGATCGTGCGCTCAAAGAAACGGCCCTGAATAATATTCGGACCGCTGACCATATAGCCAAGCTGCGAGGCAAGGGCCAGCAAGCCGCCGCCGTTATAACGCAAATCAATCACCAGTTCATTCACGTTCGCCGAAGCAAACTGATTGACCGCATTAATCAGCTGCTGCTGGGCCAGCGCAATATGGCTGTTAAACTGCATATAACCGACTTTACCGGCTGCGGTATCCAATACCCGGACATTCTGCACCGGACTGCTGGACACGTTCGCCGAGGTCATGCTGACTTCTTTACGAACGCCAGTAGCAGACTGAAAGACAAAGTTATAACTCTGGCCGGTTGCCGATGGAAAGAGCGCGCGATTCAGCAGATCAATACCAGCCTGGGTATTATCGTTAATAAAGTCGACACCGTTGATGCTCAGTAGCTGATCGCCACGCGCCAGACCCACATTGGCGCCGGGTGAATTGGGCTCAGTATAGGCAATGGTCAGAGAGCGAGGTGGTGAGTTACGGCCAAAGGACCAGCGAATACCATAGCCAGCCGACACACCGGCCTGAGTTTGCTGTTGATATTCAGCAGTATTTTCCGTGAAATGAAAGTTATCTTTTGGCGTGCCGGAGTCGGTCAGCTGCTCAGTCTTTAGCAGATTAAAATATTGCGCTACCGAGAACGGTGCCGGGTCACGATCTGCGACCTCGCGATACCAGAGGTAGGTATTATTAGTCCAGGACCGCAGCCACATCTTTTCATGCATCGCAGTACCGGCACGATCCGGGAATGGTCGGTTACTGAACGGATCGGTGCCGGTACGTGGCGTTTGGCAGAAATCTTTTAAGGTGCTCTCCGCCGGAAACTGTCCAGCAACCCATACCGGTGCAGCCGGTAAAGTGCTACCACCGCCACTGCCGCCACTACCACCTCCAACGCCGCCAGAGCCTGACCCGCCCGAACCACCGCAAGCCGTCAACGACAATGTAACCAATGACAATGCCAGTAATGACAGCGCCGAACGACCCGAAAACTGTTGTTTACCCATGCTAAACCTCCATCTACAACTATAGAGCAGCCATTAATTTACGTGAAATTAACACAAGCCACGCCAAGCTGCAAGTAAAGCACACTCCGGTGCCCCTGAGTATAGTACGGGTAAATAGGGCGTGTTGACGTTTGCTGCTTGTTTTTGCAGCTGTTTGGCTGGTGTTTATACAAGGCAGAGCTTGTGATGTGTAGTTATTCTACATGAACAAGCGATAACGCAGTAGAAACGCCAGCCAAACGCTGCCCGAAGGGTTCGCACTGGCGACACTTTGCTCTTTGGCACTCGTCACTAATTTAGAATAACTAAACTGCGCTCCTCGTTTCGCGATCAAAGTGCCGCCAGTGTGAACAAAATCTAAGCAGAAAACGTCAACACGCCCTAGGGTGTCAGATGAGCGACTGCCGTTGCCGGACCGCTTCAAACAAACAGATCCCTGCCGCAACAGAGACATTCAGACTGGATACAGTGCCAAACATCGGTATCTTTACCAGTGCGTCACAGGTTTCCCGGGTCAGACGCCGCAAACCCTCACCTTCGGCGCCTAATACCAGCGCTAAAGGCCCTTTTAGATCGGCCTGGTAGACCAGAGTCTCGGTTTCACCGGCAGTACCCACTACCCAAACACCGGCTTCCTGTAATTGCCGCAACGTGCGCGCCAGATTCGTTACCGTGATAAAGGGCACCGACTCGGCGGCACCGCAGGCCACTTTGCGTACTACTGATGTTAATTTTACCGAACGATCTTTCGGTGCTACTACTGCATGTACACCCGCCGCATCCGCGCTACGTAAGATCGCGCCCAGATTATGCGGGTCGGTGACACCATCCAGCACCAATAGTAAGGGTTTACTCTGGGCTTCAATAATCGCCGCCAGATCGGCCTCGTTACCACTACTGCTTAACCGTGCTTTAGCCACAATACCCTGATGCTGGCCGCCGACCATCTCATCCAGGGTTTTACGATTACAAAATTGCACTGAAATGCCGTGTTGCCGCGCTTGCTGCAACAATGGCTGCATCCGTTTGTCGTCGCGGTCTTTTAAGACAAAAATTTCCAGCAAATCCTGCGGGGCGCGTTTTAATAAGGCTTCGACCGCATGCAGGCCAAATACCAGATCATTACTCATAGCTTACCTGTCGTAAATTACAGAGCGCCGTACTAGCGGCGACTCTTGGATTTTTTTGCTTTCGGCGCAGCAGGCTTTTTGCCTGCCGGGGCTTTGGTTGTTTTGCCTGCTTTGGTTGCTTTGGTTGCTTTGCCCGCCTTGGCCGGCGCAGTTTTGCCAGTTTGCCGCGCCAGCTTTTCTTCAAAAGCAGCATTTTTACTGGCTTTAATCTGCCGGCCAGAAACCTGGGTGCGGGCTTCGCCCACCAGTACCAGATCAATTTTCCGCGCTTCCAGATGCACCGCTACCACTTTCACGGTCACCGCATCGCCCATCCGGTAACTGACACCTGAGTGCTCACCGGTCAGAATTTGCCGTTCGGTATCAAAGCGGTAATAGTCATTTTGCAGCGAGGTGACATGTACCAGACCTTCAATATACAAGTCACTCAGTCTGACAAAGAGCCCGAAATTGGTGACGGTTGACACCACCCCCGGAAACTCTGAACCGAGGTGATCCTGCATATATTCACATTTTAGCCAGTCGGCGACTTCACGGGTCGCATCATCAGCCCGCCGCTCGGTCATCGAGCACTGCTCACCGAGTGGCGCCATATCTTTTTCAATATAGGCTTTCGGACCGGTAACCTGCTGACCTTGCTTAGCCAGAATGGCTTTAATGGCCCGGTGCAGCACCAGATCCGGATAACGGCGGATCGGCGAGGTAAAGTGGGCATAGGCTTCCAACGCCAAACCAAAGTGCCCCTGATTATCACCCTGATATACCGCTTGTTTCATCGAGCGCAACATCGTGGTTTCAATCAGTTCGCGGTCGGGTCGATCGGACAAACGCGCCAGCACCTCAGTCAGCTCCAACGGTGTCGGCTCATCTGACAGATTGGCTTCAATACCCAGCTCAGCTAAAAAGCGTTTAAAGTTAGCAAAGCGATCGCCATCCGGCCGCTCGTGTACCCGGAATAAGGCATGAGCTTCATGCTTCTCAATAAAGCGTGCCGCCGCCACGTTGGCCATAATCATACATTCTTCAATGATCTTATGCGCTTCGTTGCGGTGCACCGGCACAATCTGCTCAATCTTGCGGTGGCTGTTAAAGATAAAACGGGTTTCCACGGTTTCAAATTCAATGGCACCGCGCTGTGCCCGTACTTTTGCCAGCTTTTTATACAGGCTATACAGGGTTTCCAGGTTGGTTAGCTGGGCGGCATATTCCTGCCGTAGCTTAGGATCGCCCTGTAAAATGGCATGCACCTTGTTGTAGGTAAAGCGCGCCGCTGAATGCATCACCGCTTCATAAAACTGATAGCTTTCCAGCTTGCCGTGCGCACTGATATGCATTTCAGCGACAAAGCATAAGCGGTCAACGTGCGGATTTAATGAGCACAGGCCATTCGACAAGGCTTCGGGCAACATAGGAACCACATGGTCCGGAAAGTACACCGAGTTCCCGCGCTCCAGCGCACTGTGATCCAGAGGTGTGCCAAATTGCACATAAGCGCTGACATCAGCAATAGCGACCCACAGCTTCCAGCCGCCGTTCTCTTTGGCTTCGGCATAGACCGCATCGTCAAAGTCACGGGCATCTTCACCGTCGATGGTCACCAGCGGCAGCTGTGTTAAATCAACCCGCCCCTGCTTAGCCGTAGCCGGTACCTCTTCGCCAAACTTCGCGACCTGCTGAATCACAGCATCAGAAAAGACGTGCGGGATCTGATGATTACGGATCGCAACTTCGATTTCCATCCCGGGCGCCATATGCTCGCCCAGTACTTCGACCACCCGCCCCATGGCGTTAACCCGCTTCGATGGCCGTTGGGTAATTTCAACTAAAACCACCTGACCATGGCGGGCAGCACCCTGCTCGCCTTCAGGCACAATAATATCCTGGCAGATCCGCGCATCATCAGGTACCACAACGCACAGCGCATGGTCTTTATAATAACGGCCAACAATGGCTTCGCTGCGCGGCTCTAATACCCGCACCACCCGCGCTTCGATCTTATCTTTGCTTTTCACGCTGGCGGCGGTCGCCAGTACCTTATCGCCTGGCAGCAAACGCTGCATTTCATGAAAGGGCAGATACCAGTCTGGTCCACCCTGTTCTGTTTTTAAAAAGCCAAAGCCTTCACGATGACCGATCACCGTGCCTTTGACTAAATCCATATGGTCCACTAACCCATAGCGCTTACTTTTGGTAAACAGCAGCTGGCCATCGCGCTCCATAGCACGTAAGCGCTTTTTCAGCGCAAAAATGGCTTCATCGTCATTCAGACCAAGTTCGCTGACTAGTTCTTCAAAGTAGGCCGGCTGTTGCCGTTTTTCGATGTGCTCGAGAATAAACTCGCGGCTGGGGATAGGGTTGTCGTATTTTTCTTGCTCACGCGCAAGATGCGGATCATTTACCGTCATTAATTAAACTTTTGTTTCCTTTTGGTACTATTCAGTGTAACACCCCGCAGAGAAAATGAGATGAATTTCATCTTACAGGGCGTTCGGCATTCGCCACTACCCGTGCTGGCATCTTTTCTGCCAGCTGTTTTTTTAGGCGATTAATTTTAGCATGAGTTGCCTCATCAGCGCTAATGCTATGATGCAACCAACGATAAGTTTGTTCAAAATCAGCCGGACTGCCCTGCCCGGCGACCAGAATTTCGGCCAGACGTAGCCTTGCTGGCAAATTGCCCATAGCGGCCGCTTCGCGTAAATAAATAATGGCCTTGTTGGTATCTGGTTGCACAAAGCGACCGATATGGTAATAACGGCCAATTTGTTCAAGCCCTTCGGGAAAACCCTGTGATGCCGACTGCAACATAAAGTCCCAGCCACGCTCGACATCGCGCGGTACGCAGACACCATAGGCCAGCATATCGCCAAACAAAAACTGATAGGACGGCAGCTTCATAATTTCAGCACGGGCCTCAATATCCTGCACTAATTGGCAATCGTCGGCTTTGACCCGCTGTAAATGGCTGTTCTCACGGATCAGTTTAATCAGCTCGTCCTGAGTGTACAGCTCGACTGGCTGCAATTCCTGGCTGTGCAGAGGTAGCACTGCAGCCATGGCAACAACGCTGACAGAGATAAAGAGAACCGATTTTAGCATAGCGTCAAACAACCATCGTTAAAGGCAGATACAAAAGCTAAGCAAAATTTACGCCATAAAGCAAAAATTGCCTGGTCAATCCGTTCCAGTAGCCACTATAAATAAAAAACGCTGCTCAGTGGCAGCGTTTTTTGATGTTGCAACAAGCTTAGTCCGCAAACGGATGGGTCAGCACTATGGTCTGTACCCGATCTGGTCCGGTAGAAACGATATCAATAGGTACACCGGTCACTTCTTCCAACCGCTTAATATAGTTGCGCGCAGCCTGTGGCAGCTGCTCCAACTGCTGGATGCCGAAAGTGGTTTCACTCCAGCCTGGCATTTCTTCATATACCGGCTGCACCAGTTCAAAGCCTTCTGCTGCCAGCGGCGGAGTTTGCAGTACTGAGCCATCAGGTTGACGGTAACCGGTACAGATTTTTACTGTTTCCAGACCATCCAGTACATCCAGCTTAGTTAAACAGAAACCTGAGATACTGTTCAGCTGCACCGCACGGCGCACCGCCACAGCGTCAAACCAACCACAGCGGCGTTTACGGCCAGTGGTGGCGCCAAATTCATGGCCCTTCACGCCCAGGTGTTCACCGACAGCACAATCCAGCTCGGTTGGGAACGGACCTGAACCAACACGGGTGGTGTAGGCTTTAACGATACCCAGTACATAATCCAGATAACGCGGGCCAAAACCACAGCCAGTTGCCACGCCACCTGCAGTAGTGTTTGAAGAGGTCACATAGGGGTAAGTACCGTGGTCGATATCCAGCAAGGTGCCCTGAGCACCCTCAAACATAATACGCTGGCCGTTTTTGCGAGCCTGATCCAACAGCTCAGTGACGTCAACCACCAGAGATTTCAGTAAATCGGCCATCGCCAGCGCATTATCCAGCGTGCTCTGATAATCAATGGCATCAACTTTGTAGTACTGAGTCAGCGTAAAGTTGTGTAAGTCCATTACGGTTTTCAGCTTTTCAGCAAACAGCTCCGGATTAAACAGATCGCCAACGCGTAAACCACGACGCGCAACCTTATCTTCATAAGCCGGGCCGATACCGCGACCGGTGGTGCCGATTGGCTTATCGCCACGGGCTTTTTCACGGGCAACATCCAGTGCAACATGGAAAGGCAGAATTAACGGACAGGCTTCGCTCACCAGTAACCGCTCTTTCACCGGTACGCCACGCTGTTCCAGCATGGTCATTTCTTTCAGGAAGGCTTCTGGTGACAGTACTACGCCGTTACCAATCACACATTTTACATTGTCACGTAAAATGCCTGACGGGATCAGGTGCAATACCGTTTTCTCACCATTGATTACCAACGTATGCCCGGCATTATGGCCGCCCTGATAGCGCACCACATAGCTGGCTTTATCGGTTAATAAGTCAACAATCTTACCTTTACCTTCGTCACCCCATTGGGTGCCGAGCACAACGACGTTCTTAGCCATGGTTCCCACATCACGGAAAAAATTAGGCGTGGATTTTAACAAAAGCCCGGCCAAGTTTCAGCCGTCCAGACGAAAAAAAGGCCGTGAATTTTCACGGCCTGGTCAGTTCATTGATTTATAAGGATTTAAGACACGACAAATCAAACTGGTCAGCGTTCTGATAGAGGGCAAAACCAAAGCGTAGCCGATCGCCGCGATAATCGGTCTCAATACCATGCTGTTTCAGATAGGCAGCCAGCTCGGCAACCTGACTGGCACTGCCCAGCCTGAAGGTAAAAAAGTGGCCATGACAGCTGGCATCATGCAGCAATAACTGCTGTTGATTAAGCTGCGGATGCGCCAGTTCGTCCTGCAAGGTCAGGAAGTGCTGCTGCAACTGCTGCACATACTGATGGATGCGCCCGACCGTAATACCCTGCTGCTTAAACAACAACAAGGCCGCTTCCAAGCGGTATAGCGCACTAAAATCCAAAGTTGCACCGGCAAAACGGTAACCATCCTCACTGTATAACACCAGGGCCGATTTTTGTGCGGCCAAAGTGCCAAACTCGGCAAACCAGCCGGTGTAAAGCGGACGCTGCTCACTGCCGGCCGGCACCGCCATAAAGCAGCAGCCTTCGCCGCCTTGCGCATACTTATAACTGCCTGCCAGATAGAAAATCCGCTCCGCAATCTCAGACAAATCGGTAGGCAGGGCCATAAAACCATGATAACCGTCGATCACCAGCATCGCCTGACTGACCGCAGCCAAACCTTTGACGAAGGCTGGCAGATCGGCGATGGCATAACCAGAGTTAAAAAATACCTGGCTACAGAAAATCAGTTGGTACTCAGCCTGGGCGGCAGCTGCGGTAAAACGTTCGGTAAAGGTGGCAAAAGGTTCAGTCGGGATCTGTACCACTTCAACGTTGGCTAATTCTGCCAGACGTTTGATCTGCCGTTGAAAACTGTAAAACTCGCTGTCCGTCGTCAAGACTTTTAATGGTTGCTGCCAGTCAAAACAGCTTAGCAACCGCATCACCAGTTCATGGGTATTGGGGGCGAATACCAACTGCTCCGGCAAGGGCAGATTCAGGATATCCGCAATCAGCTGCTGAGTTTGCGGCACTTTCTGGCCGAAAATATATTGCCACTTATCATCGACCAGCCGGGCACTGTCATCCCAGTATGCCAGCTGAGCCTCGCGGGTAACGTCCGGCCAATAATGATGCGAGTGACAGGCAAAGTGCTGCTTACCGGCATTAGCGGTTAAGAATTTCTGATAAAACTGCTGGTACATAGCGCCTCCCCGCCAGCGATTTTATACGGAAGAAAAAGGCCCTGACGGGCCTTTTTCAATGCAAGCTAAACTGAGTTAATTGCGACCTTTTTCCGAACGCATAAATTTGAAGAAGTCATTATCCGGCTGCACAATCAGCACATCGTTCTTCGAATTAAAGCTGTTACGGTAAGCTTCCAGACTGCGGACAAAGCTGTAAAACTCCGCATTCTTGTTAAACATTTCCGCATAAACCCGGGCCGCGGTAGCATCGCCTTCACCGCGCACGGTACGAGAGTTCCGCTCAGCGTCCGCCAGCATAACGGTAACACGGGCATCAACATCGGCACGGATAATTTCCGCTTGCTCTCGACCACGGGCACGATGCTCATCGGCTACCGCCTTACGCTCGGCGCGCATCCGGGCAAAGATAGAGTCGCTGATTTCGGTTGGCAGGTTGATTTGTTTCACCCGCACGTCAATCACTTCAATCCCCAGCTCATTGGCCGCCAGCGCCGCTTGCGACAGTGCACTTTGCATCAACTGGGTACGCTCACCGGAAACAATTTCCTGAATAGTACGGGCACCGAACTCAGTCCGCAGACCGTTGTTGATATACTGCTTTAACAGCACTTCAGCTTGCGACTTAATGCCGCCGGTTGATAGAAAGAAGGCACCAAAGTCTTTGATCCGCCATTTGACATAGCTGTCAACTAACAGGTCCTTTTTCTCTGCGGTCACAAAGCGGTCAGCCTGGTCATCCAGAGTTTGTACCCGGGCGTCCAGCTTACGGACTTCCTGGATCAGCGGTAACTTAAAATGTAAACCTGGTTCATACACTAACACCCGGTTTTCTGCATCACGCTGAATTTTACCAAACTGGGTAACAATAGCGCGCTGGCCCTCCGGCACCACAAAGATGGCAGATACCACGACTAATGCCACAACCACCAAAATTGCAATAATAAAGTTTTTCATCTGTTATTACCTCCCACTGCCGGTACGGGGTGTTGAGCTACGCACCGGTGCCGGTTGCATTGGCGTATTGCCACTGTCCAGATTCGGTCTGACCGGGGTTACCCCCTGGGTGCTCTGGCCAGCTGCGCTACCTTTCATCAGTTGCTCTAAAGGTAAGTACATCAGGTTGTTGCTATTTTTCACATCAACAAGAATTTTTGAAGTATTGCTGTAGACATATTCCATCGTCTCCAGATACATCCGGTCACGGGTAACCTGAGGTGCGGCCAGATATTGCGGTAATAATTGTTCGAAGCGGGCAACTTCACCCTGTGCTTTCAGTACGATTTGTTGCTTGTAGGCTTCAGCTTCCTGCATCACGCGGTTAACCTGACCACGGGCACGCGGTTCCACTTCACGGGCATAGGCGGTCGCTTCCTGGACAAAGCGCTCCTGATCTTCCTGGGCTTTGATTGCATCGTCAAAGGCGTCACGGACTTCTTCCGGCGGACGGGCGTCACGGAAGTTAACGTCAACCAGCACCAAGCCCATATTATAAGGCTGAATAATGCTTTCCAGTTCCTGACGGGTATTTTGCCGTACCACTTCACGACCGCGGGTTAACACATCATCCATAATCGAATGACCGATAACAAAGCGCAATGCGGCGTCAGTAGCTTCACGCAAGCTACGGTCAGCATCGACCACTGAGAACAAGTATTGGCGGGCATTGAAAATCCGGTACTGAATTTCGAAAGTCACCCGGACCAGGTTCTGATCCTGCGTCAACATAAAGCCATCGGTCCGCAGTGAGCGAACTTCCTGGGTATTGACCGGTGTAACAGTGTCGATAAAGGTTGGCTTCCAGTGGATACCTGCACCAACTTCAGTATGGTATTGTCCGAAGCGCAGGATCACGCCGCGTTCCGCATCTTTAATGGTATAAAAGCCGCTTAAACCCCAGATTAATAACGCCACCACCAGCACTACGGTAAAGAGTGCTGACGCGCCGCCACCAGAGTTGTCGCCTTTGCCACCAAAGATACCACCAAATTTCTTACCGAAATTGCGGAATACTTCATCTAAATCGGGCGGGCCTTGATCCCGACCCCCTTGCTTCCAGGGATCGTTATTCTTGCCGTTATTGCCCGGCTCATTCCAAGCCATGCTTAACTCCACTTATAAAGTTACTGTCAAAGGTTAATGTATCAAAAAACTGGCGGCCTGACGATATAGTTTTCCAGCGGCTGCCCGTACTGCTTTAGCAATCTGGCCCATTGTGCTGCCGCCAGTTTCAGCTGTAGCTGATAACTGCCGTCTTCTAAATACTGTTCGTGTTGTACTGCCTGCAGTGCGAACAGCTGTGCCCGCAGTTGGCTATAATGCGGCGGTAAACACAACTGCAGATGCAAATACTGCTGCGATAAGCGTTCAATTAACGCCTGTTGCAATAAATCCAGACCGGCACCAGTTAACGCCGACAACCAAACAGCCGCCGGCAGCCCCTGTTCGTTGTACTCTATACGGGGTTGCTGTGCCAACTGGTCAATTTTGTTAAACACTAATAACTGCGGCACCTCGGCAGCGTCAATTTCGGTTAACACCAGCTGTACCTGCCGCATATTCTCGTCCCGCCTCGGATCCGCGGCATCGATCACATGCAGCTGGAGATCAGCATCGCGGGTTTCCTGTAGGGTTGATTTAAAGGCCGCCACCAGATCATGCGGTAAATGCCGGATAAAGCCGACAGTATCCGCGAGTATGGCTTCGCCAAACTGCGGCAAGTTGATTTGACGCAGCGTGGGATCAAGGGTCGCAAACAGCTGATCTGCAGCATAGACTTCAGCCCGGGTCAGACGGTTAAATAAACTGGATTTGCCGGCATTGGTATAACCGACGATAGAAATGACCGGTTGTTCGGAGCGTTGTCTGGCGCGGCGGCCTTGCTCACGCTGGCGGCCAAGCTTTTCCAGCCGGGCCTTTAACGCCTTAACCCTTTCCCGCAGCAAGCGCCGGTCGGTTTCCAGCCGGGTTTCACCCGGGCCGCGTAAACCAATACCGCCTTTCTGCCGCTCGTTGTCAAAGCCACGGATCAGTCGCGAAGCCAGATGTTGCAGCTGTGCCAGCTCGACCTGCAATTTCCCTTCATAGGTGCGGGCGCGCTGGGCAAAAATATCCAGGATCAAGCTGGTGCGATCTATGACCCGCACCTGACACAGCCGCTCTAAGTTGCGGGTTTGGCTGGGGCTCAGCTCGTTATTGAAGATCACGACCGAAGCGGCAGTATCGGCGACCAGTGCCGCCAGTTCAGCGGCCTTGCCGGTACCGATAAATAATTTCGCGTCCGGCGCCTGACGACTACAGCTTAATTCGCCCAGCACAGCAACACCCGCAGAAGCCACTAACATGCGTAGCTCCTGCAGATCTTCGGTAGACTGTTCCTGCGGGAAATTAACGTGTACCAGTACGGCTTGCTCAGCCGGCTCAGCCAGTTCAAACAAGCGCTGTTACCCCGCTAATTATTCGAGATCCTCGCTTTCATCGGCAGCACCGCTCTGGCTGGTCATGGTATTAACCGCCCGGGCAGGTACAACAGTAGAAATGGCGTGCTTGTATACCATCTGACTGACGGTATTTTTCAGCAGAATGACGAATTGGTCGAAAGATTCAACCTGACCCTGCAATTTAATCCCATTCACCAAGTAAATTGAAACAGGAATGCGCTCCCGTCTTAAGGTGTTCAAAAATGGGTCTTGTAATGATTGGCCTTTTGCCATGTCACGCTTTCCTTTTTTATTTAGTATGCCTGATATAGGTATTATTTTTTTTATTTCAAGTTGTTAAACGTGAAATTTTTGCCACCATTTTTAGCTTAGCGAAGAAATGACAGCTTGCAAGTTTTCCGCCAGTGGCGCTTCGGTTTTTAACCAGTGTAAATCCGGCCAGCTACGCAGCCAGGTCAGCTGCCGTTTCGCCAGCTGCCGCGTGGCGGCGATACCCTGACTGACCATGGTGTCGTAATCCACGCCGCCAGCCAGATAGTCCCACATCTGACGGTAGCCGACACAGCGGATCGAGGGCAAATCCGGATGCAGATCACCTCGCTGATATAACTGCCGTACTTCCTGCTCAAACCCCTGAGCTAACATCTGCAAAAAGCGTTGTTCAATACGCCGGTGCAACTCAGCCCGATCAGTCGGAGCTATGGCAAACTGCCGCACCTGATACGGCAGTGGCTCTGCCTGCTGCGCCGTTAACGCCGTCAGGGATTGTCCGGTCAGACGGTATACTTCCAGCGCCCTGTTGATCCGTTGTGGGTCATTCGGGTGGATCCGTGCCGCCGCCACCGGATCAAGCTGCGCCAATTGCTGATGCATGGCCTGCCAACCTTTGACCGCAGCTTCTGCTTCCAGTTCCGCCCGAACCGCAGGATCCGCAGCCGGTAAACTGGAAATACCTTGTAGCAGGGCCTTAAAGTACAGCATGGTGCCGCCGACCAGAATAGGGGTATTCCCCCTTTGCCGGATAGCAGCGATCAGCTCCAGTGCATCCTGCCGGAAATCTGCCGCAGAATAGCTTTGTGCCGGATCGCGGATATCCAATAAAAAATGTGGTGCCGCCGCCAATTCTGTTGCATCCGGTTTCGCCGTTCCGATGTCCATACCACGGTAAACCAGCGCACTGTCAACGCTAATCAGCTCTGCCCGCTGCAACTGCTGTTTCAGGGCGATCGCCAGGGCAGTTTTACCTGAGGCGGTGGGTCCCATAATACAGATCAGCGGTAACTCAGTGTTCATCTGCCCGTCCCGCGCTCAGCGCTAATAATTGCTGCGCCGACACCTGGCACGCATTAACCGGTGGTGTCGTCAAAATCTGTGAAAATAAGTTTAACAAAAATTCTGCCTGCAGCACATTGGCTGTTAGTAGTATTTCTAACACCTGTCTGGCTAAGCCGTGCTCTGCCACCCCTTGTTGCAGCAGTTGTGCAAACCAGTCACTGAGCGGTATATGCCGCAACCACTTCGGTACAGCGCGGATAATCAGCTGCTGATCCCGTACCAGCAAATCAAACCCCAACTGAGTAAAATTGTCCGCCTGGGCTAATAGCAGCTGTAACTCAGCCGGCGCCAGCGCCAGCCGAAGTGGTAACAATAAGGGTGCACTTTCTGTTTGCTGCGGCCAGTAGCTGGCAGCCAGCTCAGCCAGATCCTGCACACACAACTGTTGCTGGTGTACGCGCAGCAAATAGCGGTTTTGTAGTAGCAGATAAGCGGGTTGTTCGACCTTAGTTGATGCTTCGGGCAACGGCATCGCCAGGTACTGCAGTTGCGTCTGAATGGCGGCCGGTTCTGCTACCGGCCAGGCCGGGCTGCGACGCGCCTCCGGATAAGCGTTATTGCCTGAGCTGCCCGGCATACTATGCTGCCTGACAGCAGGGATAGCAGCATCAGAGCGACTGATATTTACCTCAGTTAAGGCGGCAGCCGGCGTAGCTTGACGCTCTGCGGTAGCAGGCAAAGTCACAGCAGCCAGCTGTTGCAGAGCATCAGACAGCGCACTGACGACAAAGTCATGCACCAACCGCGCCTGATGAAAGCGCACCTCGTGTTTCGCCGGATGCACATTGACATCGACTTCGCCCGGATCCAGCTCCAGATAGAGCACAAAGGCCGGTTGCTGTTCAGCGCTGAGTTGCTCGCCATAGGCCTGCCGGATGGCATGGTTCAGTAACTTATCCCGCATCATCCGGCCATTCACATAACTGTACTGACAGGCCGGCTGCCCCTGACAGGCTGCGGCCGGCAGGATCCAGCCGCTTAACCGGATCTGATCGTATTGGTTTTCAATCCACAGCGCCTGCTCGGCAAACTGGCGGCCACAGAGTGCGGCCAGTCGTTTCTGCCTGGCTATGGCCGTGCTGGCAGCAGGCAAGCGCCTGACTTGCTGGCCGTTATGACTAAGTGACCAGCTAACATCAAACCGGCTCAGTGCCAGGCGTTTGATCAGCTCATCGATATGACTAAATTCAGTTTTGTCGCTACGTAAAAAACGGCGTCGGGCCGGCGTATTAAAAAACAGATCCAGCACTTCAATACTGGTACCATCGGGATGCGCCGCCGGCGACACCTGCACAGCCATCTCCCGCCCTTCGGCCCGCGCCTGCCAGGCGGTGGCCTGCGCAGCGGGTTTTGACGTCAGGGTCAAACGGGAAACCGAGCTGATACTGGCCAGTGCCTCACCGCGAAAACCCAAAGTGAAAATCTGCTCCAGATCACTTAGGCTACTGATTTTACTGGTGGCATGCCGGCTTAACGCCAACACCAGTTCCTGCTCGGCGATGCCGCTGCCGTTATCGCGGATCAAGATGCGTTTGCTACCGCCTTTATCGATTTCGATTTCCAGCTGGGTTGCACCGGCGTCCAGGCTATTTTCAACCAACTCTTTAACAACCGAGGCCGGCCGTTCTACCACCTCACCAGCGGCAATCTGATTTGCCAGCTGCGGCGGCAATAATTGAATAGGCATCTTAAGGGATCCGCAGCACCTGACCAATACGCAGGCTGTCCGAACGTAATTCGTTATGCCGTCTTAACTCATCAATCGATACGTTGTAGCGCTGAGCCAACAACGATAAGGACTCACCGGCCTGGACCCGGTGTTCACGGGCACGACGCTGCGCAAACAGCGAATCAGCCGGTGGCGAAAGCTCAAAGTGCCGCCTTACGCCATTAAAAATGGATTGCACCAGTTTTTGCTGATGACTGGGATTCCGCAGCAAGCGTTCTTCCTGCGGGTTTGAAATAAAGCCGACCTCAACCAGGATCGACGGAATATCCGGTGCCCGCAGCACCCCCAGACTGGCGGACTGCGGCTCCCTTTTATGCAGGGTCGTGACCTTACCCATCTCAGACAGGATCTGGTTCGCCACCTGATGCGCACTGACCATCGAATGGTTCATTGATAAATCCAGTACCGTCTGTGCCAGATAACGCTCATTCGCAGAGTCTTTAATCACCTCAGCCACGCCACCGAGTAATTCACCGTGGCGCTCTGTTTGCTCCAACATCCGGCCCACTTCTGAGGTGGCTCGGCGCAGCGACAAAACCCAAACCGCCGCACCTCTGGGATGAGGAGAGGTAAAGGCATCCGCATGAATTGAAATCAATAAGTCCGCCTGCAGGCGCCGGGCAATGTCGGTACGGCTATTCACCGGTACAAAGTAATCGCCGGTACGGACCAGAGCGGCCTTCATGCCGGGTTCACGGTTAATCCGCTCCACCAACTGGCGGGCAATAGGTAAGGTCAGATTTTTTTCAAAGGTGCCGGCAGGGCCAATAGAGCCGGGATCGGTGCCACCATGACCGGCATCGACTGCAATCACAATATCGCGCGCCGCTCTGATACTGGCTGGCGGCACAGGCTGTGGTGTTCGGTTTCCCGCAGAGGACGTAGGCGTAGTGCTGGCCGGTGGCGTTGTGGTAGTAGGGTTAGCCGCGACTGTAGCACTGCCAGTGCGACCCGGTAAATCGACCACCAGACGATGGCCATGCGGCGCGTCCGGTGCCAACGCAAACACATTCGGTTTTACGCCCTGCGTCAGATCCAGCACTATCCGCATCTTGCCCTGACCACCGCTACTGCGAATGCCACGGATAAGATCGGCCTGGCCCTGACTGGCCGGTAGGTTAGTATTGCCGCGGACATTACTCAAATCGATGACCAGCCGGTCGGGATTTTCCAGCGTAAAATATTTAAAGTCCGGGGCCGAAGCCAGATCAAACACCACCCGGGTATTGTCTACCGTCGGCGAGATCCGAACATTCTGCACCTGGCTACTGGCCTGTGCCGCCGGTAAAGCCAGCAGACACAGTAACCACAGGCATAGCAGTGACAGCGCGTTAGTTTTTATCATTATCCGTCAATATCGTTATTATTTTACTGCCAGGCTGACTCGCCGCCGTTAACTGCAAGGTGCGCAACTCTCCCTGTTGAGTCAGCAGTATCCGCAAATCCGGTAGCGGCAAAAACCCCTCACCGCGCTCCGGCCACTCAATTAAACAAAGGCTCTGTTGATTAAAGTAATCGCGGATGCCCATAAATTCCAGTTCTTCCGCATCATGCAGCCGATATAAATCAAAGTGATACACCTGTAAGTCAGCCAACTGATAGGGTTCAACCAGCGTATAGGTTGGGCTTTTGACTGTGCCCTGGTGCCCCAACGCCTGGATCAGGCCACGGCAGAAGGTGGTTTTTCCGGCTCCGAGCGAGCCTTGTAAAAACACCACCATACCGCCCTGTAGCTGTGCCGCTAATTTAGCCGCAAACGCCAGCGTAGCCTGTTCCGACGGAAGTTGCACCACATAAGACGACACGCTAATACTCCTGACCACAGTACCCAGACAATTCGTTTGCTATGGTAACAAAGGTGGCGCGCCCTGAGCCAGAAAAACCGCTTAATTCTCCCGCTTCGACGTTGCTTTGTGGCGCAAGTTCCTCAATTACGCTGACTTTGGGTAAAAAGTCCCGTCTTATGTTACAGTTAGCGTATCTCAACCTCAGTCACTTTCAGCCGCATCTTTTGACGCTGCTGAGCGGGTAGCATGCAAGCAGAACAGATTAGTCAGCAAATTAAAACCTGGGCCAAAGAACTGGGCTTTCAGTCCTGTGGCATTAGCCGGCCGCAGCTGGGCGCCGAGCAGGAGGCACGTTTGCAGCAGTGGCTGGACGCCGGTTACCATGGCGAAATGCAGTATATGGCAGAGCATGGCATGTTGCGCGCCAGACCCACCGAACTGCATCCGGGGACCTTAAGTGTGATTAGTGTACGGCTGGACTATTTGCCCAAAGCCGCCGCCTTTGCGACGAACCTGGCCGATCCCAGTCAGGCCTATATCAGCCGCTATGCGCTGGGTCGCGATTATCATAAATTAATGCGTAACCGCTTAAAACAACTGGGACAAAAAATTGCCACCCTGATCTCGGATCTGGACGGCCGGCCCTTTGTCGATTCGGCACCAATTCTGGAACGGCCCTTGGCGCAACAAGCTG
The DNA here is from genome assembly GCF_001704375.1 of Alishewanella sp. HH-ZS. Taxonomy (NCBI): domain Bacteria; kingdom Pseudomonadati; phylum Pseudomonadota; class Gammaproteobacteria; order Alteromonadales; family Alteromonadaceae; genus Alishewanella; species Alishewanella sp. HH-ZS. The sequence continues at coordinate 196,717 of NZ_LZEJ01000001.1, forward strand.
GTCTGGGTTGGATCGGTAAACACAGCTTGTTGCTGGCTGAAGAAGCCGGTTCCTGGTTTTTCCTCGGCGAATTGCTGGTTAATCTGGAACTTCCGGCCGACGAACCACATCCGGGCGATTGTGGCAGCTGTGTCGCCTGTATTACCAGCTGCCCAACCGGCGCTATCGTCGCACCCTATGTCGTTGATGCCCGCCGCTGTATCTCCTATCTGACAATTGAACTTAAAGACGCCATTCCAACGGAATTCAGACCCTTAATGGGCAATCGTATCTATGGTTGTGATGATTGCCAGCTGGTATGCCCGGTTAACCGGCAGGCGCCGCTAACTGAAGAGCCGGATTTTCAACGCCGGCCACAGTGGCAGGATCAATCGCTGCTGGCATTATTTCAGTGGGATGAAACGACCTTCCTGCGCCTGACCGAAGGCAGTGCCATCCGGCGTATTGGTTTTGAACGCTGGCAGCGCAATCTGGCAGTGGCGCTGGGTAATGCACCCTATCAGCCAGAAATTGTCGCCACGCTTAAACAGGCACTGCCAACAGCGACGCCGCTGGTTGCCGAACATATTCAGTGGGCCTTGCAGCAACAAAAACAAAAAAGCTATCTGGCGCAGAATCTGTTACCACGCAGTACCGAAAGACTGGTGCGAATTATTCAGAAGGGCTTGCCCAGAGATGCTGGCTAAGTTGCTCATCCCGCTGCACCAGCCGGGCGGCGGCCAGATCGCAGATCTGTTGTTGTCGACGACTCGATGCCTGATGCCACTCGGTAATTTCGCTGAGTAGCCGGCCGCAGCCAAGGCAACAGTCCTGCTGATCTAAACAACAATTTCGGATACAGGGGGATTTGACCATACTCAACCTCCGACCACAGCTTATCGGCACTCTTGCAGTATAGATCTTGCGCTGCTAACGCGCAGAAAATTTAACAGAAAATCTTTATCAGGCCAACATCGGCGCTAGCAGCGCAACTCGGCTCAGGCGTCAGAAACGACAAAGCAGCCGTTAGGCTGCTTTGTGTTGAATTTGGAGCGAGTTACGAGGTTCGAACTCGTGACCTCGACCTTGGCAAGGTCGCGCTCTACCAGCTGAGCTAAACTCGCATCGGGTCGCAGTGATTAACAAGGTTAATCTTGCGTCTGATGGCGCGCATTTTACAAAATCAGACGCCCGATGCAAGGTTTTTTTCAGGGTAAACGAAAAAAATATTGGCGATAGGTGACTAATTCAGCAATCGACTCACGAATATCGTCCAGCGCCAGGTGGCTGCTGCTTTTTTTCACCTTATTCAGCACCTCAGGATGCCAGCGCCGCGCCAGTTCTTTTACCGTGCTGACATCTAAATTACGATAGTGGAAAAAGGCTTCCAGCTCTGGCGCATACTCCGCCAGAAAACGCCGATCCTGACCAATGCTGTTACCACACATCGGCGATTTCCCTTTACTGACATACTGGCTTAAAAAGGCAATGGTTTGTTGCTCGGCGTCAGCCAAGGTGACCGTACTAGCGCGGCAACGCGCAGTAAGACCGCTTTTGCCGTGTTGCTCAACACACCAGGCACTCATATTATCTAAAATGTTATCAGCGGTCTTAATCGCAAACACCGGGCCTTCGGCCAGAATATTTAACTGACTGTCGGTGACAATGGTCGCCATTTCCAGAATCACGTCGGTTTTTGGTTCCAGACCAGTCATCTCCAGATCCAACCAAATCAGATTAGTATCATTTACTGCCATAGTTTCCTCAGCTATATCGAAGCCAGATGGCTTTGTCCGCGGGCGCTTTACAGGTATGATACACCCCAGAAACCAACTGTGATAGCAAAAGCCAGCAAAACGGTAAACCGTGACCAAGAAAAAACACCTGAATCAACGCCAGCATCAACGTATTGCCGACAATGAGCAGCGGCGACTAAAACGCAGCAGCAAAGCCAGTGCCAGTGACTGGGACGACGCCTTATTACATCCGCCGGAACAGGGTTTAGTGCTTAGCCGCTTTGGTCAGCATGCCGATGTCGAAGATGCCAGCGGTGCAGTAGTGCGCTGTAATATGCGCCGCACCATCAGTTCGGTGGTGACCGGCGACGCGGTCAGCTGGCGCCGCAGCAAACAACCGACCGGTAGCATTGATGGCGTGATTGAAGCGGTGGCAGAACGGCACTCGGTACTGCTACGCCCGGATTTTTATGATGGCTTAAAACCGGTCGCCGCCAATATCGATTTAATGATTATTGTCTCCGCCATCCTGCCGGCACTATCGTTAAATATTATCGACCGTTATCTGGTGGCCTCAGAAATCACCGGCATTAAACCGCTACTGGTGATTAATAAAATCGACTTATTACCCGAAACTGAACAACAGGCGCTCGACCAACAACTGCAACTGTACCGGCAGATGGGGTACGCCTGCCTACTGGTCAGTGCCAAAACCGGTCAGGGTATGGCCGAGCTGCTACAGTATCTGCATAGCGGTACCAGCATCTTTGTCGGCCAGTCGGGCGTCGGCAAGTCATCGCTAATGAATACCCTGATGCCGGGCCTGGCGGCCGCGACGCAGGAAGTATCGGAAGTATCAGGTCTGGGCCAGCATACCACGACGGTTTCCCGGCTGTATCACCTGCCGGAAGGCGGCAAGCTGATTGACTCACCGGGTATTCGCGAGTTTGCACTCTGGCATTTGTCACCGGAGGAAGTGACCAACGGCTTTATCGAGTTCCGGCCCTGGCTGGGCCGGTGTAAGTTCCGCGACTGTAAGCATCTGACCGATCCGGGCTGTGCCATACAGCATGCGGTGGCAGAGGGCGAGATCAGCCCGCTGCGCTACGAGAGTTACCAGAAAATCCTGCACAGTATGGCGCAGGATAAACCGCATTATTTTTAACTTTTAGTCTTTTAATACGAGTAGCTGACATCTTATGGATAAATTTAAAATCACTCTGCAATACCTGTTACCCAAGCACCTGTTATCACGTTTGGTGGGTTATCTGGCCGCAGCGAAACTGGGTTTTATCAGTCATGCCCTGATTAGCCTGTTTATCAAAGCCTATAAGATCAATATGCAGGAAGCCCGGCACGAAAAAGCCAGTGACTATGCCAGCTTTAATGAGTTCTTTACCCGGCCACTGAAAGACGGTCTCCGGCCGCTGGTCGCCGATCCTGCCATCGTCGCGCACCCGGTAGACGGTGTCATCAGCCAGCTCGGCGATATCGTTGCTGGCCAGCTGGTGCAGGCGAAAAACCACGATTATAGCCTGCAAAGTCTGCTTGGTGGCAAAGCCGAAACCGCAGAGCCTTTTGCCGGTGGCAAATTCGCTACGATTTACCTGGCGCCCAAAGATTACCACCGTATCCATATGCCGGTCAGCGGCACCCTGCGCGAGATGATCTATGTACCAGGTGAGCTATTCTCAGTAAACCCGCTGACCGCTGAAAATGTCCCGGATCTGTTTGCCCGTAATGAGCGGGTGGTGACCATTTTTGATACCGAGTTGGGCCCTATGGCGTTGGTATTGGTTGGCGCCACTATCGTGGCCAGTATCGAAACGGTTTGGGCGGGCACCGTCACACCACCGACGGGTAAAGAAGTATTTCGCTGGCAGTATCCGGCTGAGGGCTTAAACAGCATCAGGCTGGAAAAAGGTGCCGAGATGGGCCGTTTTAAACTGGGCTCTACCGTGATCCTGGCGTTCCCGCATGGCAGCATCGACTTTTTAGCTGACCAGCAGCCGGGCACAGTCACCCGCATGGGCACTGCCTTTGCCAATATTAAGCCAACCAAGTCGGCGGACTAAGATGCAGATTATTGCGCATCGTGGCGCCAGTGGCGAGTATCCGGAAAATACGCTGCTGGCATTTCGTCAGGCCTTAGCCCAGGGCGCAGATGCCATTGAGCTGGATGTGTTTGCGGTAGAGCGCGAACTGATTGTGATCCACGATCCGCATTTACAGCGCACCACCAATGGCCGCGGCAGTATTTACCAGCATAGCCTGGTACAACTGGCCACTATCGACGCCGGGGCCGGCGAACCGATCCCGCTATTGTGGCAGGTGCTACAGCTGGTACAGGGCCGCTGTTGGCTAAATATCGAATTAAAGGGCGCGGATACGCTCGAACCTTTGCTAAAGCTGCTGCAGCGCGCTGAGCGTGAGCTGAACTATGATCTTAACAGCCTGCTGATTTCGTCCTTTAATCATAAACTGCTAGCTGCCATTAAAGCAGCGCGGCCTGAGCTAAAAACCGGTGCCCTGACGGCTTCACTGCCCACCGACAATTGCGCCTTTGCTGCGCAATTGCAGGCGTACTCAGTGCACTGTGATGCCGGTTTTATCGACGCGGCGCTGGTTGCCGATGCCAAAGCCCGGCAACTACAGCTTTATGTTTATACCGTTGATGAGGCAGATGATTTAGCACGGCTAAAGGCACTGGGTGTTGATGGGGTTTTTACTAATTATCCGGCGCGCAGCCGCAAGCTTCTGACATAAAACTGCAAATACCTGACGATAAAAAACCTGCATTAAGCAGGTTTTTTATCATCGGTTTCACAGCTATTACACTGATTGCAAAGCCGCATATTCATAATATGAGCAAACACGACGAGCGAGGCGCCAATCACCAGAATTAAATGCTCGTACTCATGCCCCCAGGCATCACGTTGCCAGTAAATAAAACCACCTAAGAACAGCGAGTAAAACGGATAGAGTTTACGATGATAACGATGAAAGCCGATAAACAGCGTAATAAAACCCAGCACCATAGTAAATAACAGCACAAAGCCTTCAAAGGCATGGTTATGGGCGGCGGTTAAACCCAGCAGCGGTAATACAGGCAGGATCACCGGCAATAAAATACAGTGAATGGCACAAAGTGATGTGACCATAATACCGAACTTATCAAATAATAGCCTTGCCTTTGCCAGCACAACCGAACCCCTATCTTCGTTCCGAGTGTTGTCTCGAGACGATATAATATAACAAAGCACTGTAATTGCAAACCGCAGATTGCAAAGCCGCCTTCAAAAAAGTACACCGGCCGCACCAGCAATAGCCAGACTATGGCATAATACGGCTACTGAAACACGAAGTGACATGATCAATGGAAAACTTGCTACAACAGTTGGATGAAAACCTGAAAGAACTTTACCGCAAGGCGTTGGATGCAGATGCTTTGCTGGAGCAGCTACAACAACAGGGCCAGGCCAAATATCAGACAGTCTTTAGTAAAGATGCCGGTTTTAAAGTCGAGAGCAACCGCTTTATGCCGTACCTGGCTGAAACCGCGGAACAGGTAGCGGCGATCCGCCATAGCCAGCAATTTAATACCAGCACACTACAGCGGGTCGTGCAACAGCTACAGCTGTTACATAAAACCCTGACCGAGTTCCGTGCAGCCGTGAAAGCTTAAGCGATACAGCCGGCAAGCTTGCCGGCTGGATGAATTACTGTGGAAAAACTGCGGTATTATTGCGCGGCTTTCGGCGTAACGGCGGCGTGCTGGGTAACGGCTGGTTGCACATTCTTACCAAACCAGTCGTTTAACATCACTCTTTCGTACTCAAACTCGGGTCTGGCGCTGGGCCGGCTAATGCGCTGTAAAAATCCCATATCGCGCAAGCGCTCCTCACCACTCAGCACTTCCTCACCCCGCTGGTCACGCAACACATGACTAAAACGCACTGCCGGTGAATGTACATCTTTAATAATTCGCAGTGCCTGACCGCCATTGCCGGCAAAGTAGTCGACATCACCCGCCAGATCGATATCGGTAATGGTGACTTGCCACTGATAACCCTCTGGCATCTGTGCCGCCATATCGCTAAACATTTTTTCAAATGCGGTCTGTACCCGCTGTTGATAACGGCTACGGGTGTCATTGGTAGGCCGGATATCCGTAAATTTTTCCGGTTCCTGGAAGCTGACCTGTACCTCGGCAGCAGCGGCCTGGCCGATGCCCAACACCGTAATAAGGCTTAAGGCGATTAAATGATTACGCATTGTCTTTCTCCCGGTAGAAACCTTTCCTAAGATTGCGCTAAAAGTATAGATTGCGCAAAGTTTATGCAAGCTGAATAGCTAAAAAAAAGCCCCGACGTTTCCGTCAGGGCTTATTTATTTAAAATCAGCGGGTGTCGGGTAGCAGCAGCGCATTACTGCGCCGCCGCCCCCTAAGAACCGTACAAGCAAGTTTCCCCGCATACGGCTCAAGCCTTTATAAGCCAATACCTAAGTACCGACCGGCGACGCAATACCGTCATTCATTTGACTTGTCGCATCCAATCACTGGATCAATAGGTCAAAATGAACATAGGTAGTCACTGAAAATACCAAGGACCTATACCGAGTGACATCATAAACAACCACCAATATCTGGAAGCTGATTTATTTCATCTGCTACGAGCTGAACAATATCCATGTCGAATCCATTAATTATTGAGAGCAAAGTGTCCCCTTGTTCTTTGTTGATTCGCGTACACGATTCAATCAAAGATTGTGGGTTAGCCTTACCTTTAATGAATTTAGCTCCACTCTTATCGTATGAGATTATCCCTATATCCACAGCATGAGCAATAACTCGCTTTCTCATCTCAATGTCGTGATTACGAAACATTTCGGTGAAAAAATTTTGTCCAGTAGTCATATAACGATTCCTTTTCTGGTTAATGCTTCACTATGCAATTGCCGATGACAATTAGGGTGCAGCAAGACTAGGTTATCCAGCTCATCCGATCCGCCTTTTACCTTTTCCACGATATGGTGAATGTTCCATTCCGTTTCCTTGGTAATCGGGAACCGGCATATCGGACAGCATTTCTGCTGCCGTAGCCAGAGGTAAAGCACTTTCCGCTGTCCGGCCATTGAGTCTCTCCAAGTGCGCTCAAGCCGCTTCTCAAAGTATTCCTCGTCGGCCAAATCATACGGATTGGCTTCCGCCCTAATCTTAATATGCCGCTTTATCGGCGTCTCATTGCAATAAAGTAACCGGAGCATTCTCTGCTCAGTTACTTCACCGGAAAACACCCAGTTACGAACGCCTACAGATTTAAAGTATTTCTCTTTAATCCAGCGTTTGTGTCTGTTGGCGTGGCGCCTTCGACACCACTGCCACAGCATTTTCCAGACCCGATAGTCGACATAATTAAAGGTTTCTTTTGCTACAACGTGTCGATGATAGTTTGCCCACCCCCGCAGAACAGGGTTTAGCAACGATATCAACAAACCCGCTTTCACCGTTTTGTTGCCTGAAATTATGCCTTTTACTTTCTGAAGCAAATTACGCAGGTTCTTCCGGCTGGGCTTAATTAACAGCTTGCCGTTGTACTTACGTAAATTCTGCCCCAAAAAGTCGAAGCCATCGTCCACATGGGTTATCAGCGTTTTCTCTGCCGATAGCGTCAGCCCCCGCTCCGCCATAAAGGCTTTAACCAGAGGTTTCACTTCGTTTTCCAATAACTCTTTCGAGATACCGGTAATCACAAAGTCATCCGCGTACCGCACATAGTTGACCTTGGTCTTGTAGCTGGCTTTAGTGTTTTTCTGCCCAAACTGCGCTTCTAACACCGCTTCCAAACCATCAAGTGCCATATTGGCCAATACCGGCGATATAATACCCCCTTGTGGCGTTCCGGCTCCGGTTGCAAATAAACTACCGGACTCCATATAGCCCGCCTTCAGCCAGCGCCTGAGCACTTGTTTATCCAACGGTATGTTGGCAAGCAACCAGTCGTGACTGATGTTGTCGAAGCAGCCCTTAATATCCCCTTCCAGTACCCACTCTGCCGAGCTTTTGCGGCTTAAATTGACAAAGCACTGCTCTATCGCATCAGCCGTGGACCTTATTGGACGAAAGCCATAGCTATTACGGTCGGCCGTGGTTTCCGATACCGGTTCCAGCGCCAGCAGGTAAAGTGCCTGCATAGCGCGGTCCAGCATCGTTGGTATTCCTAAAGGGCGGCGTTTGCCGTTGGCCTTTGGAATATAAACCCGACGCAGCGGTTTAGGCTGATAGCCCAACCGCTTTAACCGTGTAATAGCCTGCCATTTCAATTCAGGCGTACCCCACAACTCCCCATCAACACCAGACGTCCTTTTGCCCCGGTTTTCCGTGACCCGCCTGACTGCCAATGCCTTGGCAGCAAACGAGCGCACCAGCATCCGTTGCAGAGCTTTCACCCTGCGCCACTTTTGCTGTTTCGTCGCCTTCGCGATCCGTACTTGTAGCCCTCTCACCTGTCGCTGCATCAGATACCAATCAATGGTATGCCAACTTTGCGCTGGGTGGGAGAACGCAGGTATGGCCATTTTCATCGCCGTACTCATCTTGCTTTTCTCCTGTTGCGTTAACCCCACGCAGAAGAAAAGACACACCTCCCCCACGGGAAGATAGTATCTTTCCCCAGTGGGAGTTGTGCTTAAGACGGCTTGCCACGTCTTCACACGATTAAAGACCAGTCTGAATTTGGCACCCTTTCGGGTCAGGGCAAAGTTTGAACCCCTATCCACGCCATTACAGCGCAGCCTTCGCTTGGTCAGACATCCTTTACCCGCTTGTCCAACAGCTCTCCTTACGGATCACCTGCCTTTGTAGTAAAGGCGAACAATCGGGCTTACCGAGTTCCATTGAAGCTACATGAACAACTTAGGTTCTGCCTATCCACCGACGGCCTTATGACGACGTATTCCCAGATGTAAAAGGAATAACCAGCCGCGTACCTTTTGGTCAGAGCGTATCAACAATCTTTCGCTCATTGCGGTTGACGGTGTTTAACAGCAGTTCACTTACGTTAACCATATTGCCCAGCCTAGCCCTCAACTTCCTTATTGTTAGAAAGTTATGCCCATTCTCACGAATTAAGGCACCGCTTGCGCAGAGGTACATTGTCAGGAAGCTTCGCACCATGTCGTTACCAACATCGCACTATCCCTAGGCTACTAACAGTCGCATGTTAGGTCTCACTCACTTGTTTGCTAGACAAGTTGAGACAATAACTTCAACAGCTGACACCGGCAGATCACTCCAGTAGTCAGATGACACATGAAACAGGTAATCGAATAAAACAACCATAAGCACACGAACAGGTTAATTAGACCCGCTAGCGTATTAATTAGATTGTTTTCTTAATTGGGAAGACACACTACGAGGATGGCGAAACGCCTTGTGGGCAGATTAACATCGCCCGTCTTTTTCTCGACCGCATAACTGATCGTCTAAAGTTTGTAGTTGTCTATTACGTGTTGTCGGCAGACTTTCGTCGCCGTTTTTCTTTAACCAATTGTATTTAAACACAATTGCGCGACATCTTCGAAGAAGATTCCGGCAATCGGTTTATGCATACCGATCACCGGTGTCGACTACTATTTTTTGCAGGTATGGAAGCGGATATGTTAGTATCCGCTTACGGTGTAGCCTGCTAGGTTAGTGACCTACACGACTCTCGTCGCACTACATCATGCCGCCCATACCACCCATGCCACCCATATCTGGCATTGGCTTCTCTTCTTTTGGCAGCTCAGTTACCATAGCTTCGGTAGTGATCATCAGCGAGCCAACAGAGGCAGCGAACTGCAGTGCAGAACGGGTCACTTTGGTTGGATCCAGGATACCCATTTCCAGCATATCGCCGTATACGTCGGTCGCAGCGTTATAACCGTAGTTACCGGTACCTTCTTTAACCTTGTTAACAACAACTGATGGCTCTTCACCGGCGTTAGATACGATCTGACGCAGTGGTGCTTCCATTGCGCGCAGTGCGATCTTAATACCATGCGTTTGATCTTCGTTGGCACCGGTTAAGCCAGTCAGCTTGGCCGCTACACGCACCAGTGCTACACCACCGCCAGGAACCACACCCTCTTCTACCGCAGCACGGGTAGCATGTAAGGCGTCTTCTACGCGGTGTTTCTTCTCTTTCATTTCGATTTCAGTGGCAGCACCGACTTTGATTACTGCGACACCGCCAGCCAGCTTGGCCAGACGCTCTTGCAGTTTTTCTTTATCGTAGTCAGAGGTTGCTTCTTCGATTTGCTGACGGATTTGCTTGACGCGGGCGTCAATCGCCGCCTGCTCACCGGCACCATCGATAATAGTGGTGTTATCTTTGGTGATCACGATGCGCTTAGCTGTACCTAAGTCTTCCAGCGTGGCTTTTTCCAGTTCCATACCGATTTCTTCAGAAATCACGGTACCGCCAGTCAGGGTAGCGATATCCTGCAGCATCGCTTTACGACGGTCACCGAAGCCTGGTGCTTTCACGGCAGAGATCTTCACTATACCGCGCATATTGTTGACAACTAGAGTCGCTAAGGCTTCGCCTTCGACGTCTTCAGCAATAATCAACAGTGGCTTACCTGATTTGGCTACGCCTTCCAGTACCGGCAGTAATTCACGGATATTAGAAATTTTCTTATCCACAGTCAGGATAAATGGGTTATCCAGTTCAACCTGGCCCGCTTCCTGATTGTTGATAAAATACGGAGACAGGTAACCACGGTCGAATTGCATACCTTCAACCACATCCAGCTCGTTATTCAGACCCTGGCCTTCTTCAACGGTGATTACACCCTCTTTGCCCACTTTGTCCATGGCGTCAGCGATGATCTTACCGATCTCTTCATCTGAGTTAGCAGAGATAGTACCAACCTGAGCTACCGCCTTGCTGTCAGCACATGGCTGTGACAGGGCTTTTAATTCAGCTACGGCGGCAATTACAGCCTTGTCGATACCACGTTTTAAATCCATCGGATTCATACCGGCAGCAACGGCTTTTACGCCTTCGTTAATAATGTTTTGTGCCAGTACCGTAGCGGTAGTGGTACCGTCACCGGCTTCGTCATTGGCCTTAGACGCCACTTCTTTAACCATCTGGGCGCCCATATTCTCGAACTTATCTTCCAGCTCGATTTCTTTGGCAACCGACACACCGTCTTTGGTAATCAGAGGAGCACCAAAAGATTTGTCCAGAATCACGTTACGGCCTTTTGGACCTAAAGTAACGCGCACTGCGTTTGCCAGAATGTTTACGCCTTTCAGCATCTTGTTACGGGCTTCATCGCCAAAACGTACGTCTTTTGCAGCCATTTTCGTATCCTTAAAAGTCGTTAATTGTTAATCAGAAAAGAGAAAGGGAATTAATCCAGGATCACACCTAAGATGTTATCTTCTTTGGTGATCACATATTCCTGACCATCAATTTTCTCAGTGCGCTCTACATAGGCACCGAACAGAACCTTGTCGCCAACCTTAACGTCCAGTGGTTTCACATCGCCGTTATCTAAAATACGACCATTGCCCACTGCTACTACGACACCGCGCGTTGATTTTTCTGCGGAAGCACCAGTCAGAACGATGCCACCGGCAGACTTGCTCTCAGCGTCGGTACGTTTGATGATGACACGATCATGTAATGGACGAATATTCATGCTCTATCTCCTAAAGCGTTTGGGTTTTAACGTGACAGTTAAATTTTGTGTGCTCGCTATATGGGGCGAACCGAAAAAAATTCCAAGGGCCGGCAGAAAAAAATTCCGCAAAACGCGGCCACGGTTTACCGTACAATGGTGCTAACCTAACAAAAAACCAAGGTCTGATATGCGCGATTATCTGCTGATCCTGTGTAACTGCCCGGATGAGAGCACAGCTGCCGCCATTACCTCCCAGCTGTTACAGCAACGGCTGGTGGCCTGTGTTAACCGGCTACCCGCGGTACAATCCAGCTATATCTGGCAGGACAAACTGGAACAGGCGGTGGAAATTCAGTTGCAACTTAAAGCGCCAAAGCGGAACTTTACCGCAATTGAGCAAGCCATAAGCGCCATTCACCCGTATGCTGTGCCGGAAATTATCGCCGTTGAGCTTTGTCAGCTGAATCAGGCTTATGCCGCCTGGATTAATGAGGTTACCTGTGATTAAACGCTGTTGTTATCTACTGCTGCTGCCCCTACTGTTCCTGTTGCTAACCAGCACGGCGACTGCGCAGCAGCAAAGCCCGCAAACCAGCCCGACGAATAATAATGCTGTGCTGCAAAGCCTGTTGCAGGGCCAGCCACAATTTTTACCGGTGGAACAGGCCTTTGTGCTGAACTACCGCCAGCAGGATAACGAGCTGTTACTAAGCTGGACTATCGCCGATGGCTATTATATGTATCGCGATAAGTTTAAGTTTGGCGGCGTGGCGGTCAGCTTTTCGCATCCGACCTATCCGGCCAGTATCAGTATTGAAGATGAATTCTTTGGTAAAACCGAAGTCTATTATCATCAATTGCAGTTGAAGATCCCGCTGTCTGATATCGACGAAGATGCACTCTTTCGGGTGCAATTTATGGGCTGCGCTGAAGCCGGTCTGTGTTATCCGCCAACGACCATTGAAATACCACTGACCCAGCCTGGCCAGCCTGAAACCAGCGCCACCTTGGCGACAACAGCACCGGTATCCAGCCAGTTTGGCTTATTGGAGCGCTTAAGTGAAGGCTCAGTGCTGGTAAGTCTGGGCGTATTTTTCCTGCTCGGCTTAGGGCTGTCCTTTACGCCCTGCGTGTTTCCGATGTATCCGATTCTAAGTAGTATTATTGTCGGCCAGGGCCAGCGGCTGTCGACCCAACGTGCCTTTGGCTTGTCGATGTCCTATGTGCAGGGTATGGCGCTGACCTACTCCTTGCTCGGGCTGGTGGTTGCCAGTTTGGGCGTAAAATTCCAGGCGGCATTGCAGCACCCGGCCGTATTAATCGTCGCTGCGGTGATCTTTGTGCTGCTGGCCTTGGCGATGTTTGGCGTCTTTAATCTGCAATTGCCAACCCGCTGGCAGGAAAAAGTGGCTGGCGTCAGTAACAAACAACAGGGTGGCTCGCTAAAAGGCGCCTTTGTGATGGGCGCGTTATCCGGCTTGATTGCCTCACCCTGTACTACGGCCCCGCTGTCTGCGGCACTGTTGTATGTGGCGCAAAGCGGCGATCTGGCCCTTGGCGCCCTGACGCTGTATGTGCTGAGCCTGGGGATGGGTTTACCTTTGTTATTACTCGGTACCTCAGGTGGTCGTCTGCTGCCAAAAGCCGGCAACTGGATGAACGCGGTAAAAAATATCTTTGGCTTCCTGTTACTGGCGGTGCCACTGATCCTGTTAGAGCGCTTTTTACCTTTCTGGATCGTATTAGCCCTTGGCAGCGTCTTAACGCTGGCGCTGGTATTTTATTTATACCGGCTGCTGTTTAGTCTGAGCAGTGTCAACGCTAAGGCCGGTGTCGCAGTGCTGTCGCAGCTATTGTTACTGGGTATCTTCTGGCTGAATTTACAGTATTACCGCCCGGCCAGCCCGGCACTGCCGCAAGCGACGGTAAGCGCGGAGGGCGAGAATATTAATGCGCTCGGCTTTATCGTGGTAAAAGACGCCGATGAGTTGGCGCTGCAGCTGGAGAGGGCGAAAGCGGCTGGCCAGTTTGCGCTGGTCGACCTGTATGCCGAGTGGTGCGTGGCCTGTAAAGAGTTTGAGCAACTGACCTTTCCAAGGCCGGAGGTTACCGCCCTCACCTCACAGATGCGGCTGATTAAAATTGATGTCACCCGGATGACCCGCAGAGATCAGGCGCTGCTGGATAGCTATCAGGTGTTGGGTTTACCTACACTACTGTTTTTCGCCCCCGATGGCAGCGAGCTTAAACAAAGCCGCGTCACCGGCTTTATGAATGCCAGCGCCTTTGCTAATCATTTACAGGCGATGATGCAATAATAATGAGCGGCTGCAGCAAGCCAGGCTGCAGCCGAGTCCTTTCCTCTTGTCTCCCCCTTTAGGTCGCCGAGATCCTAACCATCCAGATGGCTACTGGCTGATAAGACCAGTATTTTGCTGCCATTTGCGGCGATTTCACTATAATAAGGCGCGGATCTGTCAGACAGGCATCGACAAGGTGCCCAAATTGGCCGTAAAGTGTGCATCTAACAGCTACGGCAACACTTGTTGACATCTTCCGAGAAAAGACAGGATAACTTAATTAATGACCGCGAATTTACGCATTCTGTTATTGAATGGCCCTAATCTGAATATGCTGGGTATTCGGGAACCTGCGACCTATGGTGCCGCAACGCTGGCGCAAATTGTCGCCGACTTGCAACAACAGGCAGCAGAGCTTAACGTGACGCTGACGGCGCTGCAATCGAATGCCGAGCATCAATTGATTGATGCCATTCAACAAAGTTATCAGCAGCAGGATTTTATTATTATCAATCCCGGTGCCTTTACCCATACCAGCATTGCGCTGCGTGATGCACTGTTATCAGTGGCGATTCCCTTTATCGAAGTACATTTATCCAATGTGCATGCCCGGGAAGCTTTCCGCCAACACTCTTATTTATCTGATATCGCTAAAGGGGTCATTTGTGGCCTGGGCGCCAGAGGCTACCACTATGCTCTGGATGCGGCGGTATCACTGTTACGACCACACAACCAAAATTAACTCAATCAGGCGAAAAAGATGGACATTAGAAAAATTAAAAAATTGATCGAACTGCTGGAAGAATCAGGCATTTCTGAGCTGGAAATTACCGAGGGTGAAGAGTCGGTACGTATCAGCCGTAATGGCCCGGCGCAGCACTATGCCCCAGCGCCGATGCATTATGCTGCCCCGGCTCCGGCACCTGTTGCCGCTCCTGCCGCCGCACCTGTGGCCGCAGCTCCAGCCGCTGCCCAACCTGCGGTGTCTGGTCACGTGGTTAAATCACCAATGGTCGGTTCTTTCTACCGCGCCGCTTCGCCAACCTCGAAAAACTTTGTTGAAGTCGGCCAGAGCGTGAAAGTCGGTGATACGCTCTGTATCGTCGAAGCGATGAAAATGATGAACCAAATCCAGTCTGACAAGGCCGGGGTGGTAAAAGAAATTCTGGTTGAAAACGGCGAGCCGGTAGAATTCGATCAACCGCTATTTATTATCGAATAAGATAAGGACGCACTGATGCTGGAAAAAGTCCTGATCGCAAACCGAGGCGAAATTGCGCTGCGCATTTTGCGTGCCTGCAAAGAGCTCGGGATCAAGACGGTAGCCGTGCACTCCACGGTTGACCGTAATTTAAAGCACGTGCTGCTGGCCGATGAAACCATCTGTATTGGCCCGGCACCGTCACCACAAAGCTATTTGAATATCCCCGCGCTGATCGCGGCGGCCGAAGTGACCAATGCCCAGGCCATCCACCCGGGTTACGGTTTTTTAGCCGAGCGCGCCGACTTCGCACAACAGGTTGAAGAAAGCGGCCTGGTCTTTATCGGCCCGCACCCGGATTCGATCCGGCTGATGGGTGATAAGGTTTCTGCCATTGAAGCAATGAAAAAAGCCGGCGTACCCTGTGTACCGGGCTCAGACGGCGCAGTCGGCGATGATGCAGCCACTAATAAAGCGATCGCGAAACGCATTGGTTACCCTATTATCGTTAAGGCTGCCGGTGGCGGTGGTGGCCGCGGTATGCGCGTGGTACGTAGCGAAGAAGAACTGGTTAGCTCAATTGAAATGACCAAGGCCGAAGCCAAGGCCGCCTTTGGTAATGACATGGTATATATGGAGAAATTCCTGGAAAACCCACGTCATATCGAAATTCAGGTGCTGGCAGATGGTCAGGGCAATGCGATTCACTTAGGTGAACGTGACTGTTCAATGCAGCGCCGCCATCAAAAAGTGGTTGAAGAAGCACCGGCACCAGGCATTACACCAGAGCTGCGTGCCTTTATCGGTGGTCGTTGTGTCGATGCCTGTAAGGTGATGAACTACCGCGGCGCCGGTACTTTCGAGTTTCTGTTTGAAAACGGCGAATTCTTCTTTATCGAGATGAATACCCGCATTCAGGTAGAACACCCGGTTACTGAGATGATCACCGGCGTTGACCTGATTAAAGAGCAGCTGCGCATTGCCTCTGGCATGCCTCTGACCATTAAGCAGGAAGATATCGTGATCCGTGGTCATGCGGTAGAATGCCGGATTAACGCCGAAGATCCAGTGAGCTTTATTCCGTCACCAGGTAAAATCACCCGCTTCCATCCACCAGGTGGTAACGGCATCCGTTGGGATTCGCATATCTATGCCGATTACAGCGTACCGCCAAACTACGACTCCATGGTTGGCAAGCTGATTACCTACGGTGAGAGCCGTGATATCGCCATCGCCCGGATGCGTAACGCACTGGACGAGTTACTGGTTGAAGGCATTAAAACCAATATCCCGCTGCATAAAGATATTATGCGCGATGCCGGTTTCTGCCAAGGCGGCACCAATATCCACTATCTGGAAAAGAAACTGGGTATTAAGTAAGCCGCGGTATTTGCACGTGAAAAAGGAGCCTGCATGGCTCCTTTTTTTATTTTCCTGGTTTCGTGACGAGCAAAATCCGGCGTTTGGGTATACAATATCGCCCCTTTATTGGCGAGCTGAGGTTTTATCATGCCCTGGATCCAACTGCGGGTCACCACCACTGAGAAAAAAGCCGAGCAGGTCAGCGATATGCTGATGAGCTGGGGCGCCCAGGCGGTTACCTTTCTTGACGCCAAAGATACGCCAATTTATGAGCCGCTGCCGGGGGAAATCCTGTACTGGGAAAATACCGTGGTAATGGGCTTATTTGATGCCGAACACCCGATGCAAAAAGTGCTGAAGCAGTTGGAAAGCACGGCGCTGTTTAAAGAAGGCCTCAGCTATAAGCTGGAACAGCTGGAAGATAAAGACTGGGAACGCGAGTGGATGGATAACTTCCACCCGATTAAATTTGGCCAGCGTCTTTGGGTTTGCCCCAGTTGGCGCGATATTCCGGACCCGACAGCCGTAAATGTGCTGCTGGATCCGGGCCTGGCCTTTGGTACCGGTACCCACCCTACTACCGCACTTTGTATGCAATGGCTGGATCAGCATATCGAACCGGCACAAACCGTGGTCGATTTTGGCTGCGGCTCCGGCATTCTCGGCATTGCCGCGCTGAAACTCGGTGCCAGCCGGGTGGTCGGTATCGATATTGACCCGCAGGCGATTATGGCCTCCAAAGCCAACGCCGAGCGCAATGGCGTAGCCGGGCAAATTGAATTGTATTTACCCAAAGATCAACCCAGCTTGCAGGCCGATGTGGTGGTGGCCAATATCCTGGCCGGCCCGTTGGCGGAACTCTCTGCCATTATCAGCGCCTATGTTAAGCCGGGCGGTTTACTGGCGTTATCCGGTATTCTGGAGAGTCAGGCACAAAGCGTCATGGCCGCCTATGCCAGCGAATTTGCGTTTGACCCTATCGCAGTACAGGAAGAATGGGTGCGCTTAAGCGCGCGGAAAATCGCCTGATTCAGGTGCAATTCAGCTGATTATGTTTTGCTGGCTACTGTTGCAAAAAACAGCAACAGTTAAATTATCTTTTAATGACATGCAGTAAATTCGCGGGTCGGTTTTTCGGAAAACACTTATTTTCAGCCTTTTAGGGAATGTCAATCCCTGAAACGGCAAAAAAAAGCAAAAATTGTTTAAAAAACAGCCTTTGCTTTAGTGGTAAAAATCCGTAAACTTAGCGCCCCTTGAGGACAGAGCCTTGGAATCAGTGGTGCGCATAGGTCCATATCAGTTAGCGAATCAGGTGATCTGCGCTCCGATGGCTGGGGTAACCGATCACACTTTTCGTGAACTCTGCCGCCGTTTTGGTGCGGCTTTAGCTGTGTCAGAGATGCTGTCGAGCAATCCGCAGGTCTGGCAAAGCGAAAAGTCACAAAATCGGATGGGCCATCGCCAGGAGTCTGGCATTCGCTCGGTGCAAATTGCCGGCAGCGATCCGGAACAAATGGCTGCCGCCGCGCAGTATAACGTCGACATCGGCGCCGATATTATCGACATTAATATGGGTTGCCCGGCGAAAAAGGTGAATAAAAAGCTGGCAGGCTCAGCCCTGTTGCAATACCCGGAGCTGGTAGAGCAAATCGTGCGGGCAGTGGTACAGGCCGTTAAGGTACCGGTAACACTGAAGATCCGCACTGGCTGGGACCCGGAACATCGCAATGGCGTGCAAATTGCCCGCATTGCCGAGGATAACGGCATTCAGGCACTGGCGGTGCATGGCCGCACCAAAGCCTGTATGTATAAAGGAGAAGCCGAGTACGATACTATTGCTGCGATTAAGCAGCAGGTGAAGATACCGGTCATCGCCAATGGTGATATCACCTCACCGGAAAAAGCGCAATTCGTGCTCGACTACACCGGCGCCGACGCCATTATGATTGGTCGCGCGGCCCAGGGTCGGCCATGGATTTTCCGGGAAGTGGTGCACTATCTGGCAACAGGGGAGAAACTGGCTGCGCCTTCGGTTAGCGAAGTGCAGCAAATCATGCTGGAACATGTGCAGGGCTTGCACCAGTTATATGGTGACTATGCCGGTGCCCGTATCGCCCGCAAACATGTGGGCTGGTACCTGGCAGAGCATGATCCAGACGGGTTATTTCGTAGTGAATTCAACGGTATTGAGCATGCCAATGTGCAGCTGGATGCCTTAAATAGCTATTTTCATAAACTAGCAGCAACCTAACGTAAAAGAGAAAAGCAATGTTTAATTCGAACGTTACTTCGCCATTTATCACTAACGCCCACGTTCAGTCTCAGGAAAAGCCACAGGCCTTATCCAGTGCCGTCCAAAAAGCTGTTGCCAACTACCTGCAACAGTTAAACGGCCAGGACGTTAACGATCTGTACGAGCTGGTATTATCTGAATTAGAGCGGCCATTACTGGAAGAAGTAATGAAGTATACCCGCGGCAACCAAACCCGTGCCGCTAACCTGATGGGTATCAACCGCGGCACGCTGCGCAAAAAGTTAAAACAATACGGCATGTCATAATGCCACGCGGGGTCGGCCCCGCTAAAAGCACCTTCGGGTGCTTTTTTATTGGCTAAACTTGAGTGACAAAATAACAGGCTGGCAGCTGCAGCCAGCCTGAAGCAAGCAATAGCAAGCATTCGTTTCTGTGACAACCGTGACGACAACCGTGACAAAGAGAACCCGCTGATGAATACACTTCGCCCTGTGCGCCGCGCTTTATTAAGCGTATCTGATAAAACCGGTATTGTAGAATTTGCCAAAGCCCTGGCCGCAATGCAGGTTGAGATCCTGTCTACCGGTGGTACCGCCAAACTGTTGGCCGAGCAAGGTATCGCCGTGATTGAAGTATCAGACTACACCGGTCATCCGGAAATTATGGATGGCCGGGTAAAGACCCTGCACCCGAAAATTCACGGCGGTATTCTGGCGCGCCGCGGCACCGACGAAGCGGTAATGGTAGCCAACCATATTGGCGCTATTGATCTGGTGGTGGTTAACCTGTATCCCTTTGCCAATACGGTCGCTAAACCTGGCTGCACCTTAACCGATGCGGTAGAAAATATCGATATCGGTGGCCCGACTATGGTGCGTGCCGCCGCGAAAAACCATCAGGACGTTACCATTATCGTCAATGCCAGTGATTATCCGAAAGTACTGGCTGAGCTTAACGCTAATAATGGCGCTACCACCTTAGAAACCCGTTTTAGCCTGGCGATCAGCGCCTTTGAACATACGGCACAGTACGATGGCATGATTGCCAATTACTTTGGTGCCATGTTACCGGCTTATGGCAGCGAAGAAGCCGCCAGCCGTTTCCCACGCACCTTTAACAGCCAGTTTGTGAAAAAGCAGGACTTACGTTACGGCGAAAACAGCCATCAGCAAGCCGCGTTCTATGTTGATACCAACGCCACTGAGGCCTCAGTCTCTACCGCGACGCAGCTGCAGGGTAAGGCGCTGTCTTACAATAATATTGCGGATACCGATGCAGCGCTGGAGTGTGTCAAAGAGTTTGCCGAGCCGGCCTGTGTCATTGTCAAACACGCTAACCCTTGTGGTGTGGCGATTGGCGAGCACATTCTGGATGCCTATAACCGCGCTTACAGCACGGATCCGACCTCGGCTTTCGGTGGTATTATTGCCTTTAACCGTGAGCTGGATGCAACTACCGCCCAAGAGATTGTTAGCCGTCAGTTTGTCGAAGTGATTATTGCCCCAGGCGCCAGCGCTGAAGCCGTTGCCGTAGTAGGTAGCAAGCCGAATGTGCGCTTACTGGTGTGTGGCGACTTTGCCGCTGCGGCACCGGCGCTGGATATTAAACAGGTTAATGGCGGTATTTTACTGCAAGATCGCGATCAGCACCGCATCACTGAGTCGGATCTGAAAGTGGTGACCAAACGGCAACCGACAGCGCAAGAGCTAAAAGATCTGCTGTTCTGCTGGAAGGTCGCGAAGTTTGTCAAATCCAATGCCATTGTTTATGTGAAAGACAGCATGACCATTGGTGTCGGCGCCGGCCAGATGAGCCGCGTTTACAGCGCAAAAATTGCTGGCATTAAAGCGGCAGACGAGAAATTGGAAGTAAAAGGGTCAGTGATGGCTTCAGATGCCTTCTTCCCGTTCCGTGACGGTATTGATGCCGCTGCCGCTGCCGGTATTACCGCAGTGATTCAGCCCGGTGGCTCAATGCGCGATGCGGAAGTGATTGCCGCCGCCGACGAGCACGGCATGGCGATGGTGTTCACCGGCGTACGGCATTTCCGCCACTAAGCCCGGGTTTAGATATAAAAATGGCCGCAATTGCGGCCATTTTTCTTGCTGTCTCTGTCACTGCAATTCAGCTGCTGGTTTTACGCGGCACCGGTAATAACGCCAGCTGATAGCCCGACTCACCACCGACTTCCGTCAAAGCCCGGCCGCTGACCAACATCTCTAACTGATGGCCGTTTTGTTTGCGAAAATGCAGGTAGCAGGCACTCAGCTTACCGTATTGCTGAATGGCCGGCAGCACATGCGCCAGAAACAGCACCCGGCTGGCCGGTGGCAATAACTGGTAGATATCCTGCTGTAATAAAAACTGCTCGGAATACCCCAGCCAACTGCGGAGCGGTAAATTGATCGCAAGAATTTTTTGTCTGGCCGATAAGGTCAGAATACCGCACGGCAGCTGATCTAATTCAAACAAGGCCATAACCGAGCTCCCGCATCAGTTGCTGCGCGACTAAATCCGGGTGTGTCAGCTGCGGATAATGACCGCGGGCCGCCAGAGGCACAGCACGAGCCTGCGGCAAATGCGCGACTAAATAGTCAATCGCCTGCTGCGGCACAATCATATCGGCCTGAGTATAGAAAATACTGACCGGTACCGGCACTAATGGCAAACTGGCCCGAATATCAGCATAAAATACCAGGCGGGCAAAATGCCGGCTAAATGCCGGATTGTTGTGCAGGAAACTCTGGGTAAGCTGCTCAGTCACGGCGCTGGGTTCAGTTTGTGCCAACACCTGCGGCGCTAACAGCCCAGCCCAGCCAAACTGATTTTGCTCCATTAGCTGTAGCAGCTGTTCAATATCCGCCGCCTCAAAACCACCGATATAATCCGGCGCTGCATTTTGATAGCGCGCCGAGGGTGTAATCGCCAGAATACGACTAAAACGCTGTGGCGCCTGAATAGCCGCCAGCATCCCGATAGCACAGCCAATCGAGTGCGCCAACAGTGTCACTGCTGACAACTCCAGCTCAGCCAGCAAAGCCAGCAGATCATCAGCAAAGGCCTGTAACGTAGGATATTCCGGGATCGCTTCTTCACTTACCCGGCTGTTGCCACAACCTGGCAAATCAAGCAACACCAGCTTAACTGGCAACAACTGTAATAGCGGGATTAGCTTCTGCCAGATTTGCTGATCACAACCAAAACCATGCACCAGCACTAAAGTTTGCTCATCAGAGCCTAATACTCTGGCATTCAAACGCCGACTGATCGGTAACTCCTGCTCAACCCGCTCGTGCATAGTCTTTTTCTCAACGACGTCATGCCGTTGAGTGTAACACAAAAGTCGACAACAACAGTGAAGGCAAACAAAGTTCGCAGAGTTAGGTCATTAACCGTACCGGGATCGACCACTGCAAGCAGGCGCTGTCCTGCTGCAGGCTAATGCAGCTTAACGAGGCCTTGCGTACCTTTAGCAGTGGTTGCTCAGCGCCAAGCAAAGCACTGATTAACGCCGAGAAGTCCGGTTCATGGCCAACTAACAACACTTGCTGCGGCCAGGCAACACTGGCCTGCCGCAGTGCGGTTAGCGCCTGATTGGTCGGCGTTTCCAGTGCCAGCCAATCCAGTTCCTCTGCCTGCGGTAACCGGGCCACCTTACTGACAATGGCCGCCGTTTGGCTGGCTCTGGGGTAAGGGCTGCTTAGCACCAACTGCGGTGTCAGGTCGTACTTCAACATAAAGTTAGCCACCTTGCGTGCCTGCAGCCGGCCTTTTTCAATTAAACAGCGATCAATATCCAGCTGGCCGGGGCGGATCACTTCGGCGGTGGCATGGCGTAAAAAATACAGGGTTTTCATAGCAGGTCCGGGGTGCGTAACTAAGCCCTATTTAACGCGCTATTAATGACATTTTTATGGCGAGGTAGCAATGCGGGCGCTCAATTGCCGGATAAAATCCTCTTTCGCTCTATTATAAGCCAGACGGTCGTTGGCAAAACGCTGCGCGGCAGTGCGCTTAAGCTCGGCATAGCGTGCCGCTTCATCCGGATGCTGCTGCAGATAGCGGCAAAATGCCAGCTTCTGCCAATGCTCCGAGTCTGGCGTTAGCATATGCAGATGATGGCTGCGCTGACCATCAGCGTTACGTTTAATAAACCAGAGGTAATCAATCTGCTGCTCGCCTTTGATCTTCGGCCGCCAAAAGAGCTGATAGCCCTCTGCCGCCATCAGTGGCGCGGCCTGGTCGCGGATCTGCGCCAGACTCGCGACTTCCACTAACAGATCGATAATGGGTTTGGCCGGCATCCCCGGGATGGCAGTACTGCCAAAGTGCTCGATGCGGCCGGAAAAAAACTGTGGCCAGCGTTGTTTTAACCACGCTGCCTCGGCAGCAGCCTGCGTTGGCCAGTCGGGCTGCCAGTCGGACAACCTCACCGGCTCAGTGCTGGCCTGCCGCCAATACTGGCTCATTTAAAAGATCCCGGATAACGAACGGAGTAAGCCCTGATGTAAAGACGGTTCCGCTTCCTGCCAGGTCAGATTAGCCTTATTGGCAAAACCGAGCAATTTGACCTGGTATTTACGCCGATCTGTCATATTTTCCCACATCTGCTCTAGCTCGCCGCTATCGCCCTGTACTAACCGATGTTCGCTTTGCTCCAACACTAACGCCGGTGCCGATGGATCCAGACGCTCTGCCACCTGAATATCCGCCAACAGGGTATAGTACTTATCTTTGACCATTTGATTACCGACGTATTCAGCACCGGCAATCACAGCGACTGCCGCCAGTACCCGCACTACATCTCGGCCACTGACATCAGAACCCAACTGGGTATCAGCATAAATCACCGCCGGAGTCACACCGCGCTGCCGCGGCGCTTTTGGCTCTGGCGGCGCCATCCCCGGATGCATAAAGGCTGCAATTTCTTGCTCAGTCATCGCATACTGCTCTCGCAACACCTGTTGTGGCGGCTGATTCAGCACAGTGCGGATATTTACCTGCAACCAGTACTGAGCGGCCGCCGGAGAATTTACCAGCTGATAGCCGCGCTCGGTCAATAAGGCTGCCACATCGCGCATCAAAGGCTGCTGGTACTCGGCGGCGGTTTGCCGGATATCGAGAAACACCGTGCGCTGTTCTGGCTCCACCGGGTCCAGATAGATGGTCTGACTCATCCGCATCTGTACGTCCAGCTTCCCCTTGCTGATCGAGGTATGCATGGCCGTACAACCAGTAAGCAGCCACATTGCTGGTAGAAGCAGTACCAGCAAACGCATTTAGAACAATCCAGCCAGGGCGCGCGCCAGACCGTCGGTTAACAACGGCGCGGCCTCTTCCCACTTCAGGTTAGCCTGATTGGCTGAGCTGACCACCCGGGTCTGGTATTTACGCATATTGGTTTGTTGGGAAAAAGTACTGCGGGTACTGCCACTATCACCTTGTAATAACGTATGCTCAGAGCGCTCCTGCACCTTGCCATCAAAGCGCTCCATAATCTGGATATCAGTGATCACGCTGTAGTACACGTCCTGCACCATCGCATCCACTATGGTGCCCACCGCCGCACCGGCTACCGCGGCACCAGCTGTACCCCCTACAGAGCCACCGGTAGAGCGATGGATCACCGCCCCTGTTACCGCGCCACCAACAGCGCCAGGTCCGGCAGCTAACGCGCCCTGCGTTTCCCGGGCATTACTACGCCCGACCTGTAGCACATTGGCTTGTAGCCAGTAGTGCGCCCGTGACGGACTGTCAATCACCTGATAACCCCGGCTGCGCAGGCTGGCAACCACCTGTGAACGTAAATCAAATTCCGGTTTATCCGAGGTATTGCGGATATCAACAAAGACGGTGCGTTGCTCCGGCTCTACCGGCTCGAGGAAAATTGAGGAACTCATCTTGGTTTGCACATCAAGGTTACGTTTCGCGACTGAGGTATGTAAAGCACCACAGGCGGTTAAACTGAGCATGGCACTGACGGCCAGCAGTAGGGTAATTTTTTTGATCATGGTTGGGCTCATCCATTCGGGCGGGTTGACTATTGCTACTTTAGCTTATTCTGACCAGCGAAACTGAATTGGCTCTGAATAAATTAGCGCCCGTAAAAATATCTGTTAGTGCGACGCAGACCTTGCTTTTAGCTTTACTTTTTTGCTGTAGCCGCTACAATACGCGCCGCTCTTTTGATTGTTCTTTATACAGCTCTTTACAAATAAGGTAATCGCTATGCATCCGATGTTAAACATCGCAATCCGTGCTGCGCGCAGCGCAGGTAATGTTATCGCCCGGGCCTGTGGCCAGCTGGACATGGTTCAGAAACTACAGAAAGGCACTAACGACTTCGTCACCAACGTTGATCGTGAAGCTGAACAGGCCATCGTTGCTGTATTAAAGAAATCCTTCCCAACCCACGGTATTGTTGGCGAAGAGCATGGCGATTACGGTAATAATGACAGCGAATTCCAATGGATTATTGATCCGCTGGATGGCACCACCAACTTTATCAAAGGCATCCCGCATTTTGCGGTCTCTATCGCCTTAAAACATCAGGGTAAATTAGACCAGGCAGTGATCTTCGATCCACTGCGCGGCGAGCTATTTACTGCTTCACGTGGCCGTGGCGCCCAGTTAAATGGTACCCGCATCCGGGTTAATAATTTACCGGATTTGGAAGGCACTATCCTGGCCACCGGTTTTCCGTTTAAAGCCAAACACCATTTAGACAGCTACAGCAAAATCTTTAACAGCTTCTTTGCCGATTGCGCCGATATGCGCCGTACCGGCTCGGCCGCACTGGATTTAGCCTATGTTGCAGCGGGTCGCTTTGATGGCTTCTGGGAAATCGGCTTAAAGCCATGGGATATCGCTGCCGGTGAACTGATTGTGCGTGAAGCCGGTGGTATGGTATGTGACTTTGCCGGTGGTAATAACCATATGAAGAGCGGCAATATCGTCGCTGCCAGCCCGAAAGTGCTGCAGGCCATGGTTAAAGGCATGCGTCCACATCTGTCAGAGACCCTGGCCAAGTAATAAGCGCCCGTATTGATTTGGAAAATCCGGCTCAGGCCGGATTTTTTTTAGCCGCCATTTTAGGGCGTGTTGACGTTTGCTGCTTAGATTTTGTTCGCACTGGCGGCGCTTTGATCGCGAAACGAGGAGCGCAGTTTAGTTATTCTAAATAAGTGACGAGTGACAAAGAGCAAAGCGTCGCCAGTGCGAACCCTTCGGGCAGCGTTTGGCTGGCGTTTCTACTACGTTATCGCTTGTTCATGTAGAATAACTACACATCACAAGCTCTGCCTTGTATAAACACCAGCCAAACGGCTGCAAAAACAAGAAGCAAACGTCAACACGCCCTTGGCACACTCAGGCTTTATTGTCGTGTTGACGCTGGCAGTTTCGTCACATCAGGAGGAATAGATGCAAGAGCAAATGGCGCTGCTAGATAGCTGGTCGGCGGCGCATGGCCAGCTTGCCATGTGGCTGGGGCTGGTTATTTTACTTAGCCTGTCATGGCTGGCTAATTTTATTGTTAAGCATATTTTACTGCGCTCCGTGTTCAAACTGTTAGGCTTGCAAAAGTCCCAGTGCGAACAACGTGGTCTGGATTTTAGCTTTATCAGCCGCCTGGCCAATGTGGTACCGGCGCTGGTGATCTCCACCTTAATTCATAAGATCCCGCTATTACCGACGCTGCTGGTGCAGGTGGTGGTCAATGTTACCAATGCTTTTGTCGTGCTAACCATCGCCATGGCACTGAGTAAGCTGCTGACGCTGGTCAATAGCCTGTACTCAAGGCGCGAAGATGCCAAAAGCAAACCGATTAAGGGTTATATCCAACTGCTGAAGATTGTGATCTATGCGGTGGCGGTGATCCTGATGATTGCCGCACTGTTTGATCGCTCACCGTTAATACTGCTCTCCGGGCTGGGTGCCATGGCAGCAGTATTGATGCTGATCTTTCAGGACACTCTGCTTTCGCTGGTTGCCAGCGTGCAGATCTCCTCCAACGATGTGATCCGGGTCGGTGACTGGGTAGAAATGCCGCAGTTGAACGCCGATGGTGACGTTATCGATATCGCATTGCATACCGTTAAAATCCAGAACTGGGACAGAACCATTACCACCATTCCAACCCGCCGCTTTATGACGGACCCTTTTAAAAACTGGCGCGGTATGCAACAGTCCGGCGGCCGGCGGATTAAACGCAGCGTGCAACTGGATCAGCAAAGTGTGCGCTTTTTAACGGCTGATGAGATTAACCGCCTGAAACGCTTTCGTTTACTGAAGCAATATCTGGACGAAAAAGAAGCCGAAATCCGCGCCTGGAACCAGCAACTGGCAGAGCAAGGTCAGGAACCGGTGAATACCCGCCGCATTACCAATCTGGGCACGTTCCGCGCTTATGTGCTGCGCTACCTGCAAAGCCATGCCGGTATACATCAGGGTATGATTCAGATGGTGCGACAACTGGCACCCTCTGCCGATGGCTTGCCGCTGGAGATCTACTGCTTTACCAATACTACGGCCTGGGTCAATTACGAGGGTATTCAGTCGGATATTTTTGACCACCTGCTGGCGATCCTGCCGGAGTTTGGCTTACAGGTATATCAGCATCCCAGTGGTATGGATATGCGCAGCTGGCAAAATGCACTGAGCGCGCCCTAGGGCGCGTGTCAGGCCAGAGTGCCGCCGGAGCCTACTGCGGCTTGACCAGCGGCAGCTGGCGTTCACACCACTCGCGGTAGCCGCCAGCTAAGCTTAACACCTGCTGATAACCCATTTGCTGCAAGGTTTGTGCTGATAAGGCCGAGCGATAGCCACCGCCGCAGTACAGCACGATCTTCTGTTTTTTATCCGCTACCGTCTGCTCGATATCGCGTTCAATAATACCCTTACCCAGATGCATCGCTTCTGGCAAGTGGCCTTGCTGCCATTCGTGATCTTCGCGAATATCCAGTAACACATAAGGCTCGCGATGTTGTAACAGCTCGTCAATGCTGATCTCTTTGATCTGTGCTTTGGCCGCTTCAACTAAGGCCAGAAAACCTGGTGCATGTTGTTTACTCACGCCTTACTCCATAAAAAATGCCAGTCATTGACTGGCATTTTTAGCACAACTCGTGACAAATTACATTAGCGGCTCAGTACCCTCGCCTTCTTTTTCCGGCGGCGGAGGCGGTAGCATATCTTCGCGATTCAGCCCCAGTTGCACAGCGATACCGCTGGCAACGAAAATCGACGAATAAGTACCAATCGCAATACCGAATAACAGAGCAGTCGCGAAATTATGAATTAACGCACCGCCCATAGTGAACAGTACTATTAATACAATAATGGTCGTTAAGGAGGTGACCACCGTCCGGTTTAGGGTTGAGGTGACAGCATCATTCACGGTTTCTTCCGGTGTGGAGTCGCGTAGTTTACGGAAACTCTCACGAATGCGGTCAAATACCACTATGGTATCGTTAATCGAGTAACCGATCAGCGCCAGAATCGCCGCCAGTACCGTCAGGTCAAATTCCAGTTGTAATAACGAGAACAGACCCAGGGTAATGATCACATCGTGGCCCAGCGCCAGTACTGCGCCCAGAGATAAGCGCCACTCAAAGCGCATACCGACGTACAACAAAATACCCAGTAAGGCGACCAGCATCGCCAGGCCACCCTGCTCGCGCAGTTCAGCACCGACCGAAGGACCAACAAACTCAATCCGGCGCATCTCAATCTGGCTGTCACTGGTTTTCGCCAACGCAGCCATAATCTCGTTTGAGATCCGGCTTTGTTCTACACCGTCCCGGGGGGCGATACGGATCGCCACATCCTGGCTGGAACCAAAGTACTGCACCACCGCATCCGGATAGCCACTTTCAGCCAGCACAGTGCGGATCTGGCTCAGATCGGCGCTTTGGCTAAAGCCCGCTTCAATCACGGTACCACCGGTAAAGTCCAGCCCCCAGTTAATGCCTTTTACTGCCAGTAAACCGAGTGACCCCAGTACCAGCAAGGCCGACAGCATTAATGCCGGCCATTTAAAACGCATAAAGTTGATCGCTTGTTGGAAACGGAAAATTCTCACTGTGCCTCCTTACATCGGCAACGACTGTACACGACGGCCGCCCCAGAACAGATTCACCAGTAAGCGGGTACCCACTACAGCGGTGAAGATTGAGGTTAAAATACCGATGGCCAGCGTAATAGCAAAACCTTTCACCGGGCCGGTACCGATACCGAACAGGATCAGCGCGACCAGTAAGGTGGTAATGTTAGAGTCAGCGATAGTCGCGAAGGCCCGGTCGTAACCCTGATGGATCGCCTGCTGCACCGAGCGGCCTTCTGCCAGCTCTTCCCGGATCCGCTCAAAAATTAGCACGTTGGCATCAACCGCCATCCCCACTGTTAATACGATACCTGCCATACCCGGTAAGGTTAGCGTGGCCCCTGGGATCATCGACATAATACCAACGATTAACACCAGATTCGCAACCAGTGCGACGTTGGCAATCAGACCAAACACCTTGTAGTAGATCACCATAAACACTAACACGACCACCATACCCCACATAATGGCGGTCATACCCAGATCGATATTTTCCTGCCCCAGGCTTGGACCTATGGTGCGTTCTTCAATAATCTGGGTTGGTGCAATCAGCGCACCGGCGCGTAGTAACAGTGCCAGATTCTGTGCTTCGGCCGGATTACCAATACCGGTAATACGGAAACTACGACCCAGGCGGGCCTGAATAGTCGCCGCGTTAATCACTTCTTCCTGCTTGATCAGCACCGGGGTGCCGTCTGCCTGCAGCTCTTCACCCGGCTTATATTCGATAAAGACTGTGGCCATACGCCGGCCAATCGAATCACGGGTCGCTTGCGACAGCTGGTTACCGCCCTGGGCATCCAGTGAAATATTGACCTGCGGCTGACCATATTCGTCGTAACTGGAACTGGCGTTAGTGATATGCTCGCCGGTAAGCATAATGCGGTTTTCCAGCAAATATGGCTGACCATTGCGATCGTAATACAGGCTTGAGCCTGGTGGCAGGCGGCCATTTAGCGCTGCGGCTAAATCGCCCTGGTCATCCACTAAGCGAAACTCCAGCGTAGCGGTTGCCCCCAGAATTTCTTTCGCTTGCGCCGGGTCTTGTACGCCGGGTAGCTGCACGATAATACGATCGGCACCCTGACGCTGTACCAGCGGCTCGGCCACACCGATTTCATTTACCCGGTTGCGGATAATAGTAATATTCTGATTCAGCGCGTATTCGCGGATTTCACGGATGCGGTTTTCACTCAGGCTCACATTCAGGCTAAACTCAGCCGCACCATCGGTAAACACATACTCGCGATCCAGACGCGCCAATGCTGCGCGGGCAGCGGCAACATCTTCGGCCGAGCGCAGCAGAATTTGTACCTGACCCCGTTCAGTGTCAGCGGTGACCGAGCGATAACGCACCCGGGCCTCACGTAAATCGGCACGAAACGCCTGCGTCAGATCGTTGATATTCTTGTCCAGCGCGGCCTTCATATCGACTGCCATCAGGAAATGCACACCACCGCGTAAGTCCAGACCCAGCTTCATCGGGCTGGCACCGATAGCAGCCAGCCAATCCGGCGTAGTCGGCACCAGGTTTAACGCCGTCACATAATTAACATTGCCCAGTAGCTCAGTGGCAACCTGACGGGCGCGCAACTGATCTTCCGCGCTGGCAAAACGGACCAATACCTGCCCGGCTTCCAGGGTCACAGCTTTGGGCGTAATGCCTGCACTTACAAAAGATTGCTCTAACTGCTGCCGGGTGGTTTCTGAAACGGCACCACCACGGGTCGCATTAATATTCAGCGCCGGATCTTCCGGGTATAAGTTTGGCATGGCATACACCAGTGCCAACAGCAGCACCCCTGCGACCAGGAGGTACCGCCAGAGCGGGTTTTGGTTTAACACTAAAAATTCCTTATCTATCCGAAGCGCAACTCAGCGCTGCAGCCAGTGCCGGGCAGTGGCTGCAGTGCTGTCTTACAGTGACTTTAAGGTGCCTTTGGGTAATACCGCCGCTACCGCTGACTTTTGCACTGTCACTTCAGTGCTGTCATTCAGCGCAATGGCGATAAAATCCTTGTCTTCGGCAATCTTGGTAATACGGCCGACTAAACCACCCTGCGTCAGCACTTCATCACCTTTGCCCAAAGCAGACATCAGGTTACGATGTTCCTTTACCCGCTTGGCTTGTGGCCGGTAAATCAGGAAATAAAAAATCAGACCAAAGGCCAGCAGCATAATGATCAGATCCCAGCCACCACCCTGAGGTGCGGCAGCAGTGTCAGCATAAGCCTGGCTAATAAATAAACTCATTTGTATCCCCTTAGTATTGTAATGCGTTATTGGTTTGTTTCGTCGGCCAGTGCCGGCACCGGCAGGCCGCGTTTGGCATAGAAATCTGCCACAAAGTCGTCCAACTTACCAGCGGCAATAGCTGCCCGCAATCCCTGCATCAGCTTCTGATAATGGTGCAGGTTATGGATGGTATTCAGCCGCGCGCCCAGGATCTCGTTACAACGGTCCAGATGGTGTAAATATGCACGGGAATAATTTTTACAAGTGTAGCAATCACATTCTTTATCCAGAGGCGCCGTATCGTCCTTGTGCTTGGCGTTACGGATCTTGACCACACCGTCAGACACAAACAGATGGCCGTTGCGGGCATTACGGGTTGGCATCACACAATCAAACATGTCCACGCCGCGGCGTACCGCCTCAACAATATCCTCCGGCTTACCCACGCCCATCAGATAGCGTGGCTTATGCGCCGGCATCTTATCGGTAGTGTGATTCAGGATATTGATCATATCGGCTTTCGGCTCACCTACTGACAGGCCACCAATGGCGTAGCCATCAAAGCCAATCTCTTCCAGACCTTGCAGCGAAATATCACGCAGGTGTGGATACATGCCACCCTGAATAATACCAAACAAGGCTGACGGGTTATCGCCATGCGCGTCTTTCGAGCGTTTGGCCCAGCGTAATGATAACTCCATCGACTTACGCGCCTGCGGCTCAGTCGCCGGATAGGGTGTGCATTCATCAAAAATCATCACGATATCGGAGCCAAGCGCGCGCTGCACTTCCATTGAGCGCTCCGGCGTCAGCATAATTTTTTCGCCGTTAAGCGGTGAGCGGAACTTCACACCCTCTTCGGTAATTTTTCTCAGCTCGCCCAGGCTAAATACCTGAAAACCGCCCGAATCGGTCAGGATAGGCTTATGCCAGTGCATAAAGTCATGCAGATCGCCGTGCTTACGGATAATCTCGGTACCCGGACGCAGCATCAGATGGAAGGTGTTGCCCAGACAGATTTGGGCGCCGGTCGCATCCAGCTCTTCCGGCGTCATACCTTTTACGGTGCCGTAGGTCCCTACCGGCATAAAGGCCGGCGTATCCACCACACCCCGCTCAAAAATCAATTGGCCGCGACGGGCTTTGCCATCAGTTGCCAGCAGTTCAAATTTCACGTTCTAACCTCTTCTGGCCGGAAAAACAGTCCGGCCTTAGCTACTCTGTTAGGGCCGGCAGCACAACGCCACCGCCCGGTGTTGCAGTATACCAGAAGACGCGTGCTAACTGATAAACATGGCATCGCCATAGGAGTAAAAGCGATACCGCTCGGCGATCGCCGTCTGATAAGCCGCCATAATATGTTCGCGCTGGCTAAATGCAGAGACCAGCATAATCAGCGTTGATTCCGGCAGGTGGAAATTGGTGATTAACGCATCCACCACCTTAAACTGATAGCCGGGGTAGATAAAGATCGCGGTATCGCCGCTATAAGGGGCGAGGATGCCGCCATGTTGCATCGCTGCTGACTCCAGCGAGCGTACTGAAGTGGTGCCGACTGCCACCACCCGGTTACCACGAGCCTTACAGGCAGCAATGGCATCCACCACCTGCTGCTCAACCTCAAAATATTCGCTGTGCATCTTATGCTCGGTCACGCTATCAACCCGCACCGGTTGAAAGGTGCCAGCCCCGACGTGCAAGGTCACGTACGCAAATTCGATACCTTTTTGCTGTAACGCTGCCAGCAGCGGCTCGTCAAAATGTAACCCGGCAGTCGGCGCCGCCACAGCACCGGGCTTTTGGTTATATACCGTTTGATAGCGTGCCTTATCCGCTTCGGTATCCGGTCGCGCAATATAAGGCGGTAACGGCATATGACCCAGCCGCTCCAGCATAGTCAAAACCGGCTCTACTGACTGGTATTCCAGTTCAAACAAACTGTCATGCCGCGCCACCATCGTTACCCGGGCGTCATTTTCCAGTATCAGCTCAGTGCCAACTTTGGGCGCCTTGCTGGCGCGGATATGCGCCAGAAAACGTGGACCAGACAACATCCGCTCAACTAAAACTTCCACCTTGCCACCCGAGGCTTTCTGGCCAAACAGTCGCGCCGGGATCACGCGGGTATTATTAAACACCAGCAGATCGCCCGGGTTTAGCAGCGCCAGAATATCTTTAAAAATGTGATGTGACAGCGCCCCGCTGTGCTTATTCATACAGAGCAGGCGGCTGGCAGAACGTTCGGCTTGGGGTTCACTGGCAATGAGCTGCTCGGGCAGCTCAAAACTAAAGTCTTTAACTAACATAATGCACTCTCTGGCTTTACCGGCCAATCCGGCGGGCGCTATGGTAGCAGAATTACCGTGCGGCAGCGCGTTTTTGCGTTATGCCGGCCGAGGTTTAAGCTTAGGGCATGTTGACGTTTGCTGCTTGTTTACTTGCCTTCGCGGCATTTGCTTTGCAGCACTTCGGCGATCAGGGCTGTCATTAGCTGGTAACTGCGCGCCTTACTGGAGGTCGGTCGCCAGGCTACGCCAATATCACGGTAGGCATTGCCGGTTGCGGCCGGCTGACTAATCAGTTCGGTGCCTTCCAGTACACCACTGTTAATCGCCATCTGTGGCATAAAGGTGACGCCAAGTTTGTTATTCACCATCTGGGTCAGCGTATGCAGGCTGGTGGCAAAGAACGGATTCACCTTGCGGCTATCTTCCAGCTCACAGGCCTTTACCGCATGCCCGGTTAAACAGTGTTCACGCTCCAGCAGGAAAATACTTTCATCCGGCCACTGGTTAATATCCTGATTAAAGCCACGGTCCTGCCAGTCACGGTGTAGTACCAGATTAAACTGATCCTGTGCCAGTACTTCAGTATGCAGGGCACCGGTTTCATACGGCAGCGCTAATAGCACCATATCCAGCCGGCCTTCACTTAACGCATGCAAGGAATTATCCGAGGTATCCTCGCGCAGTAACAGCTGCAGCTGGGGATAGCGCTCGCGACACAGCGTCATCACTTCGCCCAGCACAAAGGGCGCGATAGTCGGGATACACCCCAGCCGGAACGGTCCGGTCATCGGCTTACCCTGAGAGCGGGCAAAATCTGCCAGCTCTTCGCACTGCTCGATAATATGCCGCGCCTGACGCACCACATCCTCACCCAGCGGGGTAAAAATAAAGGTTTTATGGTCCCGCTCCAGCAATTGCGCATCCATGGTTTCTTCCAAGTTAGCAATAGCAGCACTTAAGGTGGACTGTCCGATATAGCAGGCGTCGGCAGCACGGCCAAAATGCTGATGCTCATGCAGTGCCAGCAAATACTGCAGCTGTTTAATACTAGGCAGGCGTTTCATGCGATATTCCGATTAGTAAGTTGCTAATTCAGAGATTATTGCGATTAAAATACGGCAATTAGCCAACAGAGGCAAGAGGAATCAGGTACAACGTGGAGTAACGACGGGCAGCTGAAATAACAGAAGCGCCCTAAGGCGCTCCTGTGAGGATGCATTGCTGAGAACCAGGCTTAGCTTTTTAGCGGCGCAGCGCCTTCAATCCGTAAGGCCTTTAAACGACGGCCAGAAGCTGACTCGTTAACATTCAGAATATGGTCACCGATCCGCTCCAGCCGGTTTAGCATATCGATAAAGATCACGCCGGCCCGCGGTGCATAATCGCCCTGCTCCAGCCGCAGGTAATGATTATCGCGGAACTGGTCGCGGTACTTATCAATAGCATCTTCACGTAGCAGAGCGTCTTTCATGCTAACTGCGGCCGGATCTCTGGCCACATTATCCTGCATCGTGGTGATGGCAGCTTTTAATGCCTGCATCATCTGCTGCATTTCAGCCGTCGCTGCTTCAGGCCATACCGATTCGGTTTCAACCATCCGCTCGCAGAGTTTCGCTACCTGATAATAGATATCGGCTACCCGCTCCATATCATTTATCGCCGTCTGCATAAAGCGAATGCGCTCGGTCATCCAGTGTTCCAGGTTAGTATGCTCACTGACCCGCACTAAATAATCCGAAATCTCAATTTCCAGTACGTCAGTGGCATCTTCATATTTGCGCACTTTTTCGATCAGTTTCGGCTTGTCGGCAGTGGGATCAAACAGCAACTCAGTCACCGAGTCGTGCATCTTGTCAATCACCGCAGCAAACTGCTGGATCTCTTTTTGTGCCTGAGTAATGGCCAGGCCTGGCGAAGTCATCACACCGGCACTGATATATTGCAGGTGAAACTCTTCATCCTTGCCGCCCCGATCCGGCTGGATATACTCAACAAAGCGCACCAGATACGGAATAAAGGCAAACAGGATAATGACATTCAGCACATTAAAGGAGGTATGGAATAATGACAGGCCAAGCGTCGCATTAGCACGACTTTCCGGACTACCAGCCATCAAGGACACTGGATTTTCGGTAAAGTACTGTACAGTAAAATCAATCGCATGCAATACCGGATAAATCAGTGCCATCATCCATAGCACACCGACCACATTAAAGAAGAAGTGGAAGCGGGCTGCCCGTTTTGCGTGCACGTTTCCGACCAGAGCCGCGATATTAGCGGTAACGGTAGTGCCGATATTCTCACCCAAAATCATCGCCGCCGCGATCGGGAAGGAAATCCAGCCTTCAAAAACCATCACCAGCGTAATTGCCGTTGCTGCAGAGGAGGACTGGGTTAACAGTGTCAGAACAGTACCTACCAAAACAAACAAGATCAATGACCAGTAGCCGTAGTTGGTAAAGGCATCTAAAAAGGCAAAAATTTGCGGGTTACTGTTAATATCCGGCACTGCACCCTTAATAAAATCCAGGCCGATAAACAGAATACCAAAACCGACCATCGCTTCAGCGATATTACGTAAACGGTTATTTTTCGAGAACAAAAAAGCGAAAAAGACACCGATTACCGCTACTGCTATGGTCGTAATTTTAAATTTAAAGCCAAATAGCGCCACCATCCAGGCGGTAATAGTAGTACCGATATTGGCTCCCATTATTACACCTGTAGACTGCACAAAGGTCAGTAAACCGGCGTTAACAAAGGTCACCGCCATTACGGTGGTGGTGGTAGAGGATTGTGTAATAGCGGTCGTAGCAAAACCTGTTACCACGCCGGTCAGGCGGGTGCGGGTCATACCACTTAAAATTCCTTTTAAACGATTACCGGCGATTTTCTGCAAGCCTTCGCTGAAAATCTTCATGCCGAAGATAAAAATCCCTAACGAACCAATAAGTTGCAGGAAATCAAAAAACGAATAATTCATAAATTATGCCCTGAACAGTACCAGACAACTGAAAGTCTCTTGCTCAGACAGGAGCTTTTCAGTTAGCGGGAACCACGTTTTGCAAGGTTGTGTTTCGCCGCGCATTATACTCAAAGCCCACTGTAATAAGAATGAAATATCTCTGAAATATTAGGGGTATCGAAAAAAAGCCTTTTACTTTATAACTTTAGACGCTATTTTTTTGAATATTCATCAGCTGAGCACTATTTTCTGGCGCCAGCACAAACAACAATATCGGATACTAACTGAGCAGGGCAGCAAAAACCAAGGTGACAGACTAAGCTTGAGCTGGCCTAAGACAAGGGAACGAGCAGATGATCGACCTACATCAACTTTTTGATATTAGCCCTTTTCGCTGGCAGGAGATCCTTACTGCTATTGCCTGTGGTTTCGTGATTGGACTGGAGCGGCAACTGCGCGGCAAACCTGCCGGGATCCGCACCTCCATCCTTATTGTACTGGGCACTTATGTGTTTATCGCCGCCTCGATGTCGACCAATACCGAAATGACCGATCCATCCCGGATAATTGGCCAGGTAATTACCGGAGTTGGCTTTTTGGGGGCCGGCGTGATGCTAACACGGGATGGTATGGTGTTAGGCGTCACCTCTGCTGCCACTATCTGGATGTTAGCAGCGATCGGAGTTTGTATTGGCATCGGGCAAGACGTTGCGGCCATTAAGCTGTCAGTGCTGTCGGTGGTGATGCTGATTGGTATTGATATACTGGAGAACTCCAGCTCGGCACTGCGCCGGGGGGTTCATCGCAAGTACAGTGAGTGGGCTACCCGTAATGGAGGTCTATTATTTGGCCGCCGCCATGACGATAGCAGCGCAAACCGGCCAGATCCAGATGATCCGCATTAGCCGGGGCAGTTTACTATGACGAGCTGGCATTTAAGATAAGCCAACTCGTCAAAGCTTAGAGTACTTTAATTAATCACCGCGTAGTTGCTCTTCAAGCTTCTCGTGGCTGACATGACGCACTACCTTACCTTTAACAAAGAAGATAATGTATTCAGCTAAGTTCTTGCAGCGATCACCGATCCGCTCCAGCGAGCGTGCTGACCACAATACGTTCATCACTTTTGGAATTGAGCGCGGATCTTCAATCATATAGGTCATCAGCTGCCGGGTGATAGCCTCATATTCGCGGTCAATTTTCTTATCTTCCTTGTGCACCGCTAACGCCGCTTCCACGTCCATCCGGGCGAAGGCATCCAGCACATCGTGTAACATCTGCCCAACATGGCGCCCCATATTTTCCAGATTTACCAGCAGATCCTGCTGATCGCTGTTAAAGGATTCTAAGGCAACCTTAGCAATACGTTTGGTTTCATCGCCGATCCGCTCCAGATCAGAGATGCTTTTTAAAATCGACATAATTAAACGCAGATCACTGGCCGCCGGCTGGCGTTTCGCAATCATCCGGGTACATTCTTTGTCAATCTGAATTTCCCAGTCATCCACTTTCAAATCGTTGGCCATCACTTCCTGCGCCAGGTCGCTGTCGCCATTGGCGATGGCGTTCAGCGCATCAAATAACTGCCGCTCAATCAGACCACCCATTGACATCACATGGTTACGGATCTGCTCCAGTTCTTCGTTA
Organism: Alishewanella sp. HH-ZS; assembly: GCF_001704375.1. Classification (NCBI taxonomy): domain Bacteria; kingdom Pseudomonadati; phylum Pseudomonadota; class Gammaproteobacteria; order Alteromonadales; family Alteromonadaceae; genus Alishewanella; species Alishewanella sp. HH-ZS. Next base: position 234,467 of record NZ_LZEJ01000001.1, read on the forward strand.
AACTGGCTGGAAATGTGCTTTGATAAGTTCAGTTTATCCATGTGTATCATCCCCTTGTGGTCTGCTTGACCCGGTAACGCTTTAACCAAAGCGGCCGGTGATATAATCTTCCGTTTGCGCTTGCTGCGGATCGGTAAAAACCTTATTGGTGGCATCAAACTCCACCACCCGCCCCATATTCATAAAGGCAGTAAAATCGGACACCCGCGCTGCCTGCTGCATATTATGAGTCACTATCACTATAGTGTAGTGTTGTTTCAGTTCGTAGATCAGTTCTTCAATTTTCAGTGTTGAAATCGGATCCAGTGCCGATGCCGGTTCATCCAGCAGTAACACCTCAGGCTCAATGGCGATAGCCCGGGCGATCACCAGCCGTTGCTGCTGGCCACCCGACAAGGTCAGCGCATTTTCGTAGAGCCGATCTTTTACTTCCTGCCACAAGGCCGCCTTTACCAGCGCCGCCTCGACCAATTCGTCCAGCTGCCGCGGGCTATTCACCCCCTGCAAGCGTAAACCAAAGGCGACATTTTCGTACACTGACTGCGGAAACGGATTCGGCTTTTGAAACACTATGCCGACCCGGCGCCGTAACTCAGCCAGGTCTATGCCGTCCTGGTAGATATTTAACTGATCCAGCCAGACTTCACCCCGGGTTTCCGTGTCATCCAGCAACTCGTTCATGCGATTAAAACTGCGCAATAAACTTGACTTGCCACAACCGGACGGACCAATCAGTGCTGTCACCTTATGAGTCGGGATCTGCAGGTTGACCTGGTCCAATACCACTTTTCCAGCCAGCCTGACTGATAAATCCTGCACCGAAATTTTCACAACCCACTCCTGTTCAGAGTTTAACAAGCAATCATTACAGTTTTATGACGAGCGCTGCTGTAACTGCCGATAGTGACGGCGTAAGCGCATTGCCAGCAGATTAAGCGCGCCGATCAGCAGCAGTAACACCAGCGCAATCGCAAACACTCTGGGCTCAGCCGCATCCGCATTGGAGCTTTGCAAACCCACATCGTAAATCTGGAAGCCCAAGGTCATAATCTGTTGCTCCAGATGCAGATAGGGCCAACTGGCGGAGACTGGTAATACTGGCGCATACTTTACCACCCCGACAAAGATCAGCGGCGCAACCTCGCCGGCCGCCCGCGATACTGCCAGGATCAAGCCGGTTAGCATCGCCGGCCGCGCCTGGGGCAAGATCAGTTTGTATAATACCTCAGCTTTGGTTGCACCCAGCGCATAGCCACCCAGCCGCAGACTTTGCGGGATCCGGGATAAGCCTTCTTCAGTGGCGACGATGACTACCGGTAAGGTTAGCAGCGCCAAAGTCAAAGACACCCAAAGTAAGCCGGGGGAGCCAAAGGTTGGTTGTGGCAACTGCCCGGCATAAAACAACTTATCAATACTGCCACCGAGTACATAGACAAAAAATCCCAGGCCAAAGACACCAAACACCACTGAGGGTACGCCGGCCAGATTATGTACGCTGAGCCGGACCAAACGTACCAGCCGGCTATCGCGGGCATACTCATGCAAATAGATGCCGGCCATAATGCCGATAGGTGCTACCAGCAGTGCCATCAACAGTACCGACAGCACAGTGCCCACTATCGCCGGCAGGATACCACCGGCGCTGTTTGCTTCCCGTGGTTCAGTGCTTAAGAATTGCCACCACTGCTTAAGATAAAGCTTTAGCTTGGCCGGCCAACTAAGCTGATTAGTCGGCAGCAGTAACAACAACTGGTTGGCCGCGACATTAAGCTGATGCCCATCGGCCAGCAGCAACTGGTAACCGTCGGCCGTCGCTGCCAGCTGCAACGCATACAGATCCCCCAACTGCTGCTCCCGCACCAGGGTCAGTTGCGGCGGTTGCTGCCATTCGGAAATCTGCGCCTGCCAGAACCAACGATAGCCGCCCTGCCCTGACGGTAAATAGCCTTGTCTTACCAGAATTCGCTCTGCCGGCGCGCTGGCATCCAAACCAGCAGCGGCCAATTGCGCAACCGACACCTGCTGCCGGCTAATCACCTCACCGGCAATCAGCCGGTTTTCGCCAGCTTGCTGATAACGGAATTGCACCAAATCCTGTGGCCAGAATAGTCCCAACCCACGCTGTAGCATCAGCCAGGACAATAACAGTACCAGCAGCAGAATCAGGGCACTGGTGAGTGCTGACAGCCAGAACCAGGCGTTGGTGTGTAGCCGCGGTTTGGTCATCCGTCTAGCCTCTGAAAGTTTCGCCGCAGTCGCTGCCGAAGCAAATCGGCCAGAGTGTTAGCGGTAAAGGTAAACACAAACAGCAGGATAGCAACCAGAAACAGCACCCGGTAATGGCTGCTATCCACTGCGGCTTCCGGTAGCTCGATGGTCAGCGCCGCGGTCAGACTGCGCAGCCCTTCAAACAGATTAAAATTAGTAATCGGCGTATTACCGGTTGCCATCAGAATAATCATGGTCTCGCCAATGGCCCGACTTAAGCCCAACATCACTGCCGCCAGAATACCGGGCACCGACAGCGGCAGGATCACCCGCTGAATAATTTGCCACGGCGTGGCACCGAGCGCTGAAGCGCCCAGCGTCAATGAACGCGGGATCTGGCTCATCACATCAAAGCAAACGCTGTAAACCAGCGGCATCACCGCCAATCCCATCGCCAAGCCAACCAGAAGCGCATTACGTTGCTGATAATCAATGCCCTGGCTGTTTAGCCAAAAACGGAAACTGCCATCAAACAGACTCAGCTGCAGCGTATGCCCCAAATATAGCGCCAGCAAGCCAACCGCTGCCAGTAACGCCAGTAGCAACAGTAATTCCCAGCCGCTGCCCGGTAATTTTTGTAATGACAGCGGCAACCTGGGCCAGAGCCAGCTTAAACCAAATACCAGCAGCGGCAGCAAGCCAAAAAAGCAAAGTAACGCCAGTAAATGTTGCTCCAGCGCCGGAGCCAGCCAGATCGCCGCCAAAAAGCCAATAATTACCGTTGGAAACAACGCCAGCAACTCAATCAGCTGACTTAGCCGGCTGCGCAATGGTTCAGGTAAAAAGCAGCAGGTGTAAAGCGCAGCCAGCACCGCCAGTGGCACCGCCACCAACATCGCATAAAAGGCGGCCTTAAGGGTCCCCAGTGTCAAAGGTACCAGTGAGTATTTACCTTGTACCGCGGCACTGGCACTGCCGGTTTGCCAGACATATTCCGGTTGCTGCCAGCCCTCATACCATACTTGCTGCCACAAGGTGCGCCAGGAGATCTCCGGGTGCCGGTTATCGATAAGCCACTGTTGTTGCCCGCTGGCGTTACTGAACAGCAGGCGCTGATTGCCGGGTAAAAAATGCAGCTCACCTGGCTGGGTGTCTACTGCAGCCGGGCCCTGCCATAACGGCTTAGTCAGATTGGCATAGAACAAACTCAGATTACCGGCGCTATCCAGTACCGCAAAACCACTGCGCCCCTGCTCGGCAGCGATGGTCTGGATAGCGGCAGCGCGGCGGCTAAATGGTTTAACCCAGCTTAAACGTAACTGCCCCTGCTGATCTGGTAATAAAAACCACTGTTTTAGCTGGCCACTGCTGTCGCCACTGATCAAACTGCGCTGGCCGGCCAACCAGACTAAAGCGGTCAGATCGACAGTGCGATCGGTCAGACTTAAGCGCTGCAGGCAGCCTTGCTCCGCTCGCGTCCGATCCAGCAGGCAGGCTTCGCCATGACGGGCGGCTAACAGCAGATAGCGTTGCTGCGGCTCCGATAACACAAAAACCGGTTCAAACTCCGGCAACAGGGCGTGATCCGGCAGCACCACCCTGGGCGTCGTTGCCACCGGCAGCGGTTCGGCTAGCGCCTGCGGCGTACTGATGCTGACCGGTTTAAACAGTGGCAGCACTTCTGAACCCAGGTAAAAGAAGATCGCCAGTAAGGCAACGATAACACTACTGCCGGCACTGGTGATCAGCAAATACCAGAGTCGGTCCAACCAACGCCGGCGGCTAGCCCGCTGCTTATTTGTGGTTAATCGATTGTCCTGCGCTGGTATTGGCGAGTTCTGGCGCGTCATAGCTCCAGCTCCTGCCGGATCGACGCCAGCACTGAGGATGGCACCGGCACCATGCCTTCCGTTGCCAGCAGGGCCTGGCCCTCTGTGGATAATACAAAGCGTAAGAATTCGCGCTCTGCCGCTGGCAGCGCTTTGTCGGGCGCCTTGTTCAGGTAAATATACAGCATACGCGCCAGCGGGTAAGCACCGGAGGCAGCATGTTCGGCCAGCGGTAACACCGCGGCATCTTCAGTTGTTGGGCGCACAGCCAGCCATTTTACCCCGGCGATCTGTTGCCCCACTCCCGAGTAGCCAATGGCATTTATGCTCTGACTCACTGCCCGCACTACAGCCGCAGCCCCTGGCAATTGCTGAACCTGAGAGCGGAAATCGCCGTCACACAGCACTTGCTGGCGGAAAAAAGTGTAGGTTCCCGACGCCTGGTTACGGCCATAAGCCACCACTGGCCGTTGCTGCCAGACACCACTTAAACCGAGCTGTTGCCAGTTCAGAATGGGCGGCGTTGCGGCACACCAGCCATTTTTGGCATAGATCCCTTCCAGCTGCGCCATACTAATGCTGTTTAGCGGATTGTCCTGATGCACATAGATGGCCAGCATATCCAGCGCGACCGGCACTGCGGTTGGCAAATAGCCAAAGCGGCGTTCAAAGCGGGCCAGTTCAGCAGGGATCATCAGACGGCTCATCGGCCCCAGACTGGCAGTGCCTTCACTGAGCGCGACAGCGGCGGTCGCAGAGCCACTGCTCTGAATTTGCAAATTCAGTTGCGGATGACGAGCAACGAAGTGACGGCGCCAGATCATCATCATATTATGCAGCGTATCTGAACCGGCACTGGACAGGGTGCCGCTAAGCGGCGCAGCAGCAGGAGCGGCAGGCTCGCTCAGGTCGTCGCCAGCCAGGCAAGCAACTGACGCCAGCAGCAAGCCACAGCGGATTAGCCCACGCGATATAATCTGAAAAACAGCCATCTTAGAATATCTGCTCCAAAAGTCGCCTTATCTTACCCCAGAGCGCAAAAACCACCTAGAGCAGTAAATAAAAATTCACATCCGACTTTAAAAACAAAAAGTTGCCGCTACACTCTATACAACAATCAGGAACAAAGGCGTTGTCATTCAGAGGAAGCAGTATGAAGCAGTTGGTACTCACCATTATCGGTAAAGATAAAGCCGGCTTAGTTGAACAGTTATCGCGCGTAATTAATGAACATAAAGGCAACTGGATGGCCAGTAACCTGAGCCATCTGGCGGGCTTTTTTGCCGGTATAGTGCAGATTGAAGTCGCCGAGCAGGATCTTGATACCCTAACCTCGGCGTTGGCAGGCATCAAAGATCTGGATATCCGGGTGCAGCAAGGCGAAGACAGTACTCTGGATAAAGGTCAGCAGTTACGTTTTGTGATTACCGGCAATGATCGCCCCGGCATTGTCAGAGAGCTATCGACCATTCTTAGCCATAAAGGTGCCAATATTGTTGCCTTTGAAAGCAGCAAACAAAGTGCGCCCAATTGGGGCTCGCCATTATTTCATGCGCTCGCCACCATTCAGCTACCGGCTGGTATCGAGCGGGATGAAGTGACGGCCGCGCTGGAAGCCATTGCTACTGATATCGTTGTCGATCTGGAGTAAAAAAACCGCGCTACAGGAATGCCCTGTCATCGCTCTGTCATAAAACTGACATAGAGTGAATTCCAGGCAGTAAGCAGGAGCACACTATATGGAATCGTCCTCACCACAAACAGCGGCACTTGAGTATCCGCTGTTTCCGCGCGAACTCAGTTGGCTGGCGTTTAACGGCCGGGTGTTACAGGAAGCTGCCGACACCCGCAATCCACCGATTGAACGTTTGCGTTTTCTGGGTATTTACTCCAATAACCTTGATGAGTTTTTCCGGGTGCGGGTAGCAGATGTTAAACGCCGTATCCTGCTGAAAAAATACCAAACCTACGAGCACGAAGATGCTGAGCAGCTGTTGTTAGAAATCCAAAACCAGGTGCTGCAACTGGGTAAGCAGTTTAATAAAATCTATCTCGATATCCAGCTGGAGCTGCGCAAGCACAATATTGAGCTGATTGACGACAGTAAGTTAACGGAGCTGCAATCGGCCTGGGTGCGCGCCTTTTTTAATAATGAAGTCAAGAAGCATATCTCACCTATCATTCTCTCCAGCACCGACGCCTCCCTGGGTAAAATTCTGGAAGATAACACCACCTATCTGATGGTGGAAATGACCGGTAGCCACAAACCGGAATATGCGATAGTGCAGGTACCAACCGATGAAGTATCACGCTTTATTGAACTGCCACTGCATTTGAATACGCGCAAGAAAAACGGTCACTACCGGCGCCAGATTTTGCTGCTGGACGATATAATCAACCATTGTGTCGCCGATTTATTCCAGGGTTTCTTTGAGTTTGACAGTATTTGCGCCTTCTCGCTGAAGCTGACACGGGATGCGGAATACAATATTAGTGATACGCTGGACCAAAGCTTAATCGACAAGATGTCCAAAGGGATCCGACAACGGCTGAAGTCAGAACCGACCCGCCTGGTGTACGATGCCGCCATGCCAGAACAGATGCTGAAAGTGCTGACCAAACAGCTGGGCACCGGCTCAATGGATGCGCTGATCGCCGGTAGCCGCTACCGCAACTTTAAAGACTTTATCGGCTTTCCGAATCTGGGACACCAGAGTATGGAGTTTCCGCCGCTACCGCCTTTACCCAGCCCGGACTTTGAACAGCACCCAACCACCTTCGATGCCATTCGTAACAGCGATATCCTGTTGTATTACCCGTACCACAGCTTTGGCTATTTTACTGAGTGGGTACGCCAGGCTTCGTTCGACCCTAAGGTGACCCATATCCGCATTACTATGTACCGGGTCGCCAAACAATCGCGGGTGATCCATGCCTTACTGGACGCGGTGCGCAACGGTAAAAAGGTCACCGTGGTGGTCGAGCTGAAAGCGCGCTTTGACGAAGAAAACAATATCAACTGGGCACGTAAGATGACCGATGCCGGTATTGAAGTGATCTTCGGCCAGACCACGCTGAAAATTCACTCCAAGATTTGCTTAATTACCCGGCTGGAAAAAGGCAAACCGGTGCGCTATGGCCATATTGGCAGCGGTAATTTTAACGAGAAAACCGCCCGTATCTATACCGATATGAGCCTCTTTACCTGTCATCCTGACATCACCGCCGAAATTGAGCAGGTATTTGAGTTTATCCAGTACTCGTACCGGCCCTTTGTGTTTAACCATCTGATTGTCTCGCCCACCTGGAGCCGGCCCAAGCTACAACAGCTGATCCAGCGCGAAATCGACTTTGCCGTCAGCGGCCGCAAAGCTGAAATCTTTCTGAAGGTGAATAACCTGGTAGACGAAGACATCGTACAGTTACTGTATAAAGCCAGTCAGGCTGGGGTAAAAATCCGGATGATTATCCGCGGCATGTGCTCACTGGTACCTGGTATTCCGGGTAAGAGTCAGAATATTAAGGTACTGAGTATCCTCGACCGCTTTCTGGAACACGCCCGGGTTTATGTATTTCACAATGGCGGTGATACTGATCTTTATATCTCATCTGCCGACTGGATGACCCGGAATATCGACCAGCGGGTGGAAGTGGGAGTACCGATCCTGGATGCGAAAATCAAACAAACCGTACTGACCACGCTGGATATTCAGTGGCGGGATAACGTGAAAGCCCGTATTATTGATGCTAAGCAAAGCAATCCCTACGTCAAGCGTGGCAATAAACGGAACATCCGTTCGCAGCAAAGTATTTACGAATTCTTTGCCAGCCAGAGCCAACTGACGCAGCAACAGGCAGATCCGGAATTTTGATAACCACCCCACAACAGGACAACGCCGCCAGTGCCTATATGGCGGCAGTGGACCTGGGCTCGAACAGCTTTCATATGGTGATCGCCCGCATAGTGCAGGGCGATATTCAACTGCTACATCGTGAAAAACAAAAGGTACAACTGGCCGAAGGTTTAAACGACGATCTGGTCCTAAGTGAAGAGGCCATTGAACGCGGCCTGACGGTATTACGGCAATTTGCCGATACGCTGCAACCCTTCGCGCCGCAATCGGTGCGGGTCATCGCAACCTATACTCTGCGCCGGGCGAAGAATGCAGCAACTTTTTTACGCCGCGCCAAAACCTTATTTCCGTTTCCTATCGAAGTGATTTCCGGGCAGGAAGAAGCCCGCTTTATCTATCAGGGTGTAGCCCATTTTGAACATTTCGATGGCAAGCGGCTGGTGATGGATATCGGTGGCGGCAGTACTGAATTTGCGATTGGTGAAGGTAGTCAGCCATTACGGCTGGCCAGTCGCAATATGGGTTGTGTCAGCTATGCTAAAACCCATTTTGGCGCCGGTAAAATCAGCAGCCGCCGTTTTCAGCGCGCTATCGTCCAGGCCGAACAGGAATTAGAGCCAATTGTCAGCAGCTTCCGCGCCAGCGGTTGGCAGCAAGCAGTGGGTACCTCTGGCACCATTAAAACCATTCGCGATATTGTGGTCGGGCTGGGCTGGAGTCAGGGACCGCTGGAGCTGACACAGCTGTTACAGCTAAAAGACTATCTGCTAAAATTTGACAGCTGTGATGAACTGCAGCTTACCGGCCTAACCGAAGATCGTAAGCTGTTAATCTGCTCCGGCTTAAGTATCCTGATCGCCGCCTTCCAAATGTTGCAAATTGAGCAACTGGTTTATGTCGATGCCGCTCTGCGCGAAGGCGTGCTGTATGAAATGACCGATAGGTTGCAGCATCTGGATATCCGCGAGCAAAGTATCCAGAGCCTGGTGCAGCGCTATGCAATCGATCAGGCGCAGGCCGAGCGGGTAAAACAGACCGCCTTGCAGCTGCTGGCACAGGTAAAAGACAGCTGGCAACTGACCGACGAAGCTGCGCTACTACTCGGCTTTGCCGCCACAGTGTACGAAATTGGCTTACAGATTAACTCCTCTGGTGTGCAGAAACACTCGGCCTATATTCTGCAAAATGCTAACCTGCCCGGCTTTAACCAGGAACAGCAACAATTGTTGGCCTGTCTGGTGCGCTTTCACCGCCGGAAAATCCGGGCTGATGAAATCCCCTACTTCAGCCTGTACGAATTGCCGCTGGTGATAAACCTGCTGGTGCTGCTGCGTTTGGCGGTGCTGCTGAATCAGAAACGCCGGGATGAGTTTTTACCCGAATTACAGGCCAGCGCCCGGGTACAGTCACTGCAACTGCAGCTGCCGTTGAGTTGGTTGCAACAACAAACCGTGCTGGCAGCCGATCTGCAGCAGGAGCAGAAAAGCCTGAAGAAAATTGCCTTTAAACTGGACATCCCGGCGTTGCAGGATCTGAACGATGCTCAGCTCAATCAGGACGCGGTCTGATGTGCCGCTGCCCCTGGCTGGACCAGAGTAAGCCAGACTATGTCGCCTACCATGATACGGAATGGGGCGTGCCCGTACTTGATGATAATACCTTGTTCGAGTATCTGACGCTGGAAGCGGCTCAGGCCGGCCTGAGTTGGTATACAGTACTAAAGAAGCGGCAACATTACCGTCAGGCCTTTGCGGGTTTTGATCCGGTGCAAGTCGCCGCCTTTACTGAGCAGGACGCCGCGCGTTTATTGCAAAACCCGGGTTTGATCCGCAACCGCCTAAAAATTGCCGCCGCTATCAATAACGCCGCCCGTTTTCTGGAAGTGCAGCAGGAGTTTGGCAGCTTTGCCCGTTATCAGTGGCAATTTGTCAATTATCAGCCGCTGTTAAATCAACGCCAAACCCTGGCCGATTATCCGGCCCGCACGGCCGAGTCCGATGCGTTTAGCGCTGATTTAAAACGCCGCGGCTTTAAGTTTGTTGGCTCGACCATTATTTACGCCCATATGCAGGCCTGTGGTATGGTCAATGACCACAGTATTGATTGTTTCCGCTACCCGCAGCTGATACAACAGGTCGCTAGTCTGGACCTGCGCTCAGCCCTCGGCCTTACTTCACCTTAAATTTAGCGCGCTTTTTCGGCGTCTGAGCACCCAGCACTAATTCGGGTGGCAAGGCAAAGGAAAAGGTACTGCCTTGGCCGGGTTCAGAGAAAATCAGCAGCTGGCTGTTATGGCGCGATAACACATGTTTGACAATCGATAAGCCAAGGCCGGTACCGCCGGTATTGCGCGCCCGAGCCTGATCAACGCGATAAAAGCGTTCCGTTAAGCGTTTTAAATGCTGCGGCGCTATGCCTTCGCCATTATCGGTGACAGTGAAGAGTGCGCGCTGGCCATCACGCTGCCAGCTAACCTGGATCACGCCGCCCGGCGGCGTATATTTAATGGCATTGGTCACCAGATTTGAGAAGGCACTGCGTAGCTCCTCTGGCGCACCGGTCACTTTAAGCTCAGGATCAATCTCAAACTGCAGGCTATGTTGTTTGTCGCGGTTCAGCGTCTCAGCTTCCTGCTGGATCAGCGCCAACATCGCCGGTACATCCACTTCCTGATCAAATTGCACCCGGGCCGCAGCTTCAATCCGCGACAGCGTCAATAGTTGCTGCACCAGACTGTCCATGCGCCGGGTTTGTTCCAGCATCACGCCATGGGCCTTTTGCCAGATCGGCGCAGCCGGCTGGGCACTGCCATCCATCATTTCCAGATAGCCTTGCAGCACCGTCAGCGGCGTACGCAATTCGTGCGAGACATTGGCAACAAAGTCTTTGCGGATCTGTTCCAGCTGCTTCAGCTGGGTAATATCGCGGACAATCAACAGAAACTGCGCCTTGCCATAAGGCATCATTTTACATTCCAGCATAATGCTGGACGTGGTCGGTGACATCACTTCCAGCGGCTGCTGAAAGTTACGCTGTTTCAGATACTGATGAAACTCCGGTGAGCGGATCAGGTTATCAATCCGCTGCCCTTCGTCGCTCGGCCAACGCAGACCAACCAGCAGCTGAGCTAACTTATTACACCAGATAATATTCCAGTCTTCATTCAGCACCACCACGGCCTCCGGCAGTGCTTCCGCGCCATCACGAAAGCGCCGTACCAGAGTACGTAATTCTTTGCGTTTACGCCGCTCCCGCCGCTGCTGGAAATAAATGCCGTCGAAGATTTGCTGCCAGCTGCCATCACCAGCCGGTGGCGTCAGTTTACGATCGCGCCACAGCCACTTATCAAGCAGAAAGATATGTTTGTATTGCCACAGCAGGTGGCCGAGGGTCATTAGCAACAACGCCAATAACAGATGACCAAACAACAGGCCGGCAAAGGCGGCTGCACCATAATACAGCGACACCTTGGCCAGGATCTGTCGCTTTGACAGCAACAGGCGCATCAGAGATTACTTCGCAGAGAAGCGGTAACCAGAGCCGCGTACCGTTTGCACCAGCCGGTCATGGCCGCTGGGCGAAATGGCTTTACGTAAGCGGCGGATATGCACATCAACGGTCCGATCCTCAACGTAGACATTGGTACCCCAGACATGATCCAATAATTGCTCGCGGCTGTAAACCCGTTCCGGATGGGTCATAAAGAAATGTAGCAAGCGGAATTCTGTTGGCCCCATATCCAGTGCCTGATCGGCAGCACTAACCCGATGTGAAATCGGATCCAGGCGCAGTCCTTGCACTTCTATCACATCGTCCAGACTGGTCGGTGCCACGCGGCGGATCACCGCTTTAATCCGCGCCATCAGCTCTTTCGGTGAGAAAGGTTTGGTCACATAATCATCAGCGCCCACTTCCAGACCGCGCACCTTATCTTCTTCTTCGCCACGGGCAGTGATCATTATAATCGGTATATTACGGGTCACGTCGTGTTGCTTAATTTTCTTGGCGATCTGGATACCACTGCCGCCAGGCAACATCCAGTCTAGTAAGATTAAATCAGGATAGGGTTCAACCAATTGATTGATTGCCGCATCAAAGCTGTCGGCGGTATAGGGCTGATAGCCGTTTTGTTCCAGCACAAAACACAGCATATCGCGGATTGGGGCTTCATCTTCAACAACCAGTATTCGTCTTGACATAGTTCGCTAGCCTGTTAATAAAACTTTGCCCTATTATCAAAGCATAATATGACAGTTTTATGAAAACCGCGAATAAAGCCGCCAGAAACAGCTGAATAATCAATAGTTATCTGCTGCCTATAAACAAAAAAACCCCGCCAACGGCCTGTCTCTTGATCACAAGTCAGCCTCAAGAGACTTTGCTAGGTCATAACCTTCAAGGATGGTTTGTAGTTTGAACCATCCTTGCCACAATACCNACAGCTAAATAAAAAATAGTTATCTGCTGCCTATAAACAAAAAAACCCCGCCAACGGCCTGTCTCTTGATCACAAGTCAGCCTCAAGAGACTTTGCTAGGTCATAACCTTCAAGGATGGTTTGTAGTTTGAACCATCCTTGCCACAATACCTTGACCGAGGCCTTGCCGGTTTGTTTTGTATCTTTCCACCCACCGAGCTTTGCAAGCTCGGTATAAGCCCACTTCATCGAGGGGACGGTGTCAGGTAAGGTCCTGCTGACCCGTTTTATCCATAACAATTTCCAGGCTTTTGGCGACAGCACCTGTTCACAACTTATCTCGTCTGGTTGTTCGCGCGCAAACTTCAGCTGCACTATTCTTACAGCAATAAAGGCGCTGATGGTCACAAGCCGCTCAATGTTATCTTTACTTTGTAAGCGGGCATTCTCAATATCTGTACCATCCGTTTTCCAGGCTTTGTGATATTCTTCTACTAACCAGCGATGCTCGTAATAACGGATGATGTTCAGTGCATCTGCTTTGCTCTGGACTGGTTCGGTAGTCAGCAAATGCCAATTTAACGCGTTTTTGTCATCGGCTCGCTCTTCGCACCCGACATAATAAAGCGATAGTGATTCGCCACGCTTATTTGCCGGCACTTGCAACGTGACTGGCGCAAAGACAATGTCTACTGTTGCTGTACGTGCTTTACGTCCACCTTTTTGCGCTATATGGATTTGCTTTTGTCCGGCGCTTTCAAGACCTGCAGCATAGTCGTAGAGCTTCTGTTCAGACTGCTCAATATGGCGACTCTGCATGGAACGAACCACGAAGCGATGTTGCTTTGAGAGCTTATACTGCAAGTACTCATAGATATCAGCTTCGCGGTCGCAGACGGATATCACATCGGCCATTTTAGCGCCTAATCGTGCCGATAGATTGACCGAAGCAGACTGCCACTTGAAGCTTTCTTTCTCTTCATAAGGTGTTTGTGTTCGCACATGTTTCTTTCCGCGCGTGCTGATATCCCGTGTCCAGCGGGATTGTTCAATTAATCCAACAAGCTCTTGTTGCTCAGGAGCGAATAACAAAACGCTGTGCGCAAGTATGCCCCGATAGTTATTTCCTTGATTGACATGACCAAGCTCATCTCGCACGGAACGATGGCTGTAAGTGATGGCAGTGGTATCCTCTAAAGCCAGTAATAAATTATGTTTGGCGGCTTGCGCTGCTGTGACCAGATAGCCTGCTTTTGCTATCGCGTCAGCATTGACGTGCTCATTACGGATAAAACGATAAGCGCCTTCCATATCGGCGGGGGATTGTGTAATAGACACGAATGGCTTTCCTGGATCGTTTGCTAAGGTTTCCGCTAACTTTACCAGACGTGTGGTTCGGCGGGGATCCCCTAAGTCGGCCTGACCAAAAGTACTTTTTGCCCATTGTGCATTGTTCATCAGTATTCACCTTTAGATTAAGTGAAAGATCTGATCGGAAAGCGTGCGGAGAGTTCAAAAAATCCCCCAGTAAAAACCGGGGGATTTGTGTATAAGAGACAG